>CAYRIE010000320.1:0-1525 GCA_964424215.1 uncultured Pseudobdellovibrionaceae bacterium | reverse complement strand
CACCTCGTTGTTAGCGGATGTCACCTCACCTTCCATCACAAAAAGCACCGCCGTGTGCCCTGCGGGCACTTTGAAGGTGTGCTCACCTTCTTGAAGGGTCATATCCCATAGATTCATGGCAGAGTAAGTCTCAGCGGGCCCCTTTTGGTCTGCGTACTCGCCTGCGATCACGCGGACGCTATTTTCACCAGAGGTAACCACAGGTATGCTAGCTTTGGTCAGCCCTTGGTAGCGAGGCTGAGCCATTTTGTTTTTTTTCGGCAGGTTCACCCAAAGCTGCACCAGCTCAAAGGGTCCGCCCTTGCGGCTGAAGTCGGGGCCGTGCTTTTCCTCGTGCACGATCCCACCGCCAGCGGTCATCCACTGAACATCCCCAGCCTCAATGATTCCGCCGCCGCCTGAGGAGTCCCGGTGCTCCACCTGTCCTTTGAAAACAATGGTGACGGTTTCAAAACCTCTATGAGGATGTTCGCCCACACCACGTGTGGAGCCGGTGGAGGGCTCAAACTCGGTGGGCCCGGCGTAATCAAGGAGCAAAAAAGGCGATATGTGGCGCGCCAGATCTCTATAGGTGAACACGGAGCGGACAGGAAAGGCATCTCCCACCCAGTGAGAAACATCGCTCCTTTGCTTGCGCAGTAGCTTTTTCATAAAACCTCCAAAGGCCCCTTATACCACGCGGCAGACCCAGACTAAAGAAGACCGCGGAGCAAAAGAGATTGAAGCGCCCGTTGGGTTAGCTTTAGCCTGTTCTGACATCTTCGAGCTCTTTTTATCACGGAGGATTTCTGATGGGACGCTCTTTAGCCCTTATTTCGGCCACCCTACTGCTAGCTTCTTGTGCCAATCATTTCACGCGTAAATCTTGTGACAAGATCAATTGGTTCCAGCATGGGAGCGCCATCGCACTTAAGGGCGAGCGCCTCAACCAGGATGCCACCCTCAAAAACTGTAACGACGCTGAAGCCAAAATTGATCACGCTCAGCTCGATCTGGGTTTTAAGGCAGGTCGCAACCTTTACTGCAAACCCGAAGGCGCTCTGCAAACAGGAAAAAATGGCCAACTGCTCAATTTAGAACTCTGCGAAGGGTCAAAGCATAAACAGCTTAAGTCTCACTATGCAGAGGGCCTTAAATCCTACTGCACACCAGATAACGCCAACCTTGTGGGGCGGAAAGGAGAAGCCTACAGCGGCGCCTGCCCTCCCGGGCTAGACGGCGCCTTTCGGAAAAGCTTCGCCGAAGGAAGAAGGGTCTACTTAACAGCGCAGGTGGACGCTAAGAACAATTCCCTTCGCGATCTCGATGTCGAGCTGGCCAGAGCCGAGGGAAAAGAGAGTCAACTGAGCTTTCAGATTGGCATGATTGAGCAGCAACACAGCACCAACAACATCGTGCTGACCAATGCCGGCAATCCCTCCCAGCCAGAGCCTAAACAGCTTCAGAGGCTCAGGACAGAGTTTCGCCAAGCCCAGCTAGAAACCCGCAGGCTCAAAGAGAACCGAAACCGCGTCAGCGGTGAGCT
>CAYRIE010000319.1:0-1564 GCA_964424215.1 uncultured Pseudobdellovibrionaceae bacterium | reverse complement strand
ATGGAAGAGGATCAGCTCAAATCCCTTCTAAAGCGCGGCCAAGATTTGGGAGTGGACGGCTGGATACTAGGAAACACCACAAGGTCTCGGCCCACAAACTGGGCAGTGCCCGCAGATAAGGGAGGACTATCAGGCGCCCCCTTAGCCAAGCTGGCTCAAAAAAATCTGCGCTGGGCTGTTGAAGCTCTTGGCACTCGCAAAGAAGGGCGCAGCACTCTTTTGGTATCCGCAGGTGGTGTGATGAGCGGTGCAGATGCAAAGGCGCGCCTTGATCTGGGAGCTGACCTGGTTCAGGTGTACACGGCTCTTATCTTTCGCGGTCCAAGATTTTTCCAATCGGCTGTTTCCGAACTTAAAACTTTTTAGTTAACTCCAGTCAGGCACAACTTTCACAATGTCTTTAACGTGAAGAATACGCGGCTTAAGATGCCTCTCCCCTACACGCTCGACCGCAAAGGCCCCTTTTTCAAAATCCTCTAAGGTGATGTAAATCTGATCGAGCACTTCTCCTGAGGAAAGCTCTAAGGTCGCTCTCCAACCTTTTTCAGCAACCATGCGCAAGGCACTGAGTGTCTCTGTGTTAACATTTTGAGTCATTATGCTCCCCTCATGACAAGGTGGACAATTTTGATTACTGTCCTTTTATGGCGCAAAGAAGACCAGTTTGGATCCCCGTTGTCACCGGTATTTTGCGGAAAGGCGATAAAGTACTCGTCGGTGAGCGCCCCCAAGGTCACACTTTGGCCGGGCAGTGGGAGTTCCCAGGTGGCAAACTCGAAGTGGGCGAATCCCCGGAGGAAGCCCTAAAGCGGGAGCTCAGTGAAGAGCTGGGCATTGAAGCCAACGTTGGCAAACTTCTTCTCACCAGCGCGCACAACTACTCTGAAGTGTCCATTCTTCTGCTTTTTTTCGAGGTGCTTTTTTGGAAGGGCGAGCCAAAGCCCACACACCACGCCCATTTGCGCTGGATCCTGCCAGAGGATCTGTACGCCCTTGAAATCCCGGAGGCCAATCGGCGCCTTCTTCCCCGTTTGATTGGGTCATTGCAATGACCGAGGCCTTTCGCATCGCCATTGTGACGCGAAAGTCGCTAACGGGGCCGCGCACCTTTCGGCGCAGCCTGGCCTACGCACTTTACACCTTACTTGAAAGCCGCGGTTATGAGCCGGTTCTTTTTTTAGAGCACTCGCGCGGAATGGACCCAAGTGTCTTTGAAAACTTCCGAGTGGCTTTTTTTAGAGACGAAAACATTGCTGAGGTTTTTGGGAAGCTTCACGCTGAAAAGCCGTTTGAGCTGGTGCACGGGCTGGACACTTCAGCTCTCCCCCTAGCCCGAAGGAAACAGGAGCTCGGAGTCAAGGTTACCTGGGATGCTGAAGCCACTCAAATGACCCAGATCTTTGCTCTTATGGGCATGACCTCCAACCACTGGACGAGCCTGATCTCCACAGCGATAGCTGTGACCTATAAATTCTTACTTACCTACTTTAAGTACGACCGCAAGCTCCTTAAACTTGCCGATGGGGTTTTCGTAAGCAGTCAGGCCCAGCGCAATCTCCTGGAA
>CAYRIE010000318.1:0-1574 GCA_964424215.1 uncultured Pseudobdellovibrionaceae bacterium | reverse complement strand
CCCTCACCCACCTTCACGGTGTAGGTGAGATAGATCAAAGAGTTGTCCGAAAAATTCGGGTGAAGCCTTACGTCCATAAGGCCCCCCTGGCCGTGAACGTCCACCTTGGGCACGCCTTTGACTGGAGTTTTGGAGCGCGTTTTTAAGTTAAGAAGTGTGAGCTGACCTGTTTTCTCAGCCAGTAGCATATGATCGCCGCCCGGCAAAAAAGCCATGCCCCAGAGAATGTCGTGGCCTGAGGAAATCCTCTCCACGGCAAACTCTGTGCCTCGAACGTTTACCTTGCTGGGAAGGGGCGATTTGGCCTGCGCTAAGGGGGCCCAAAGAAGGATCAGTAAAAGAGTTGCTGTCAGCTGCCACTTAGAGCATCTACCGCGGCTTTGAAAAGCTGATATTGCCCCTCTTTGGTGGCCGTATAATGAAACTGAGGCTTCCATCCGGTCTCTCCTAAAGAATCACTGATTGCAAAACCACAGGCAATTTCAACAGATCTGAACTCTCCGACGGCATACACCGACGCAGCTTCCATCTCCACGCATAAAATCCCCTGACTTTTAAAAGTTTCTACGTGGCTTTTGAGCTCTCGAAAGGGCGCATCCGTGGTCCAGCTCATGCCTAGCTTATAAGATAGTTCCATTTCATCAAGAGCTTCCCCCCAGGATTTTAAAAGGCGGGAGCTAGCTTTTACGTCCCGTTCCGCGGGCAGGTAGTGGTAGGAAAGGCCTTCATCGCGTATGGCCTCCTCACATAGGATCAGCTCACCTGGACCCACAGGCTGAAGAGCGCCTGCGGTTCCGATAAAGATAAACCTAGAAATTCCTGCAGCAATTAGGATCTCTAGGAGCACTGCTGTGGCAGGCCCGCCCATTCCAAAATCGGACATAAGCCCCACGGTTCCCTTGGGTGTGTTGAGCAGGTGCATTTTCGGGCGGAAAGGATCGACCACCTCTAAAGGGTGGCGGTCTTTAATAGACCTTAACACTCCACTTTGAAAAAACAGAATTACACCGAGGTCTGGAACTTTATGAAGCCCCCTGCCCCGTTCCACCAGATAGGAATAATGCAGCTCCGGCTGAACCCGCGCTTCTGAGTCCTCAGCTCCTAATAGGGGCAATCTCACTTCCACCACTCTCCAGGTTAATGAGTCCTTCAGCAAATGTTACATCGTCATTTAAGCAGGGGACAAGAATAAGTCGCCTCCCCCCAGCGGCTAGAAATTTTTGCTTTAAGTCCATACCGATCTCCTCCAGAGTCTCCAGGCCATCCACTACAAAGGACGGGCTGAGAACGGCCACGGTCTTTACGCCCTTTTGGGCGAGCCTTATGAGGGTGTCTTCAGTTGAGGGCTGAAGCCACTTCCCACGCCCGAGCCTGGACTGAAAGGTCATGGACCAGTCACTCAGCCCTAGGGCTTCTGCGAGCTTTAAGCTGGTGGCATAGCACTGCGCCCGGTAACACACCTTCAAAGCTTGGGGAGCAAGGCAGCAGGCGCTGGGCTCTTTAAGACAATGCCCCGGTATGGGCTCGGTTCGCCGAATATGGCTTTCGGGCAGGCCGTGGTAGCTCATCACGTA
>CAYRIE010000317.1:0-1599 GCA_964424215.1 uncultured Pseudobdellovibrionaceae bacterium | reverse complement strand
GACTTTTCCAATGATCCTCTGCTGATGGGGCGTCTGTTCTCCTACCTCGACACTCAGCTTCTCAGACTTGGCGGCCCGAACTTTGCCGAAATTCCTATCAACCGTCCCGTGACAGAGGTTCATAACAACCAGAGGGATGGGTTTATGCGCCAAACGATTCATCGCGGAAGGACCAGCTATTTTCCGAACTCTTTAGGCGGCGGCTGCCCGATGGCTTCACCAGAGGGTTTTAAGCATTACGCTCAAAAGGTCGAGGGGCATAAAATTTTAGAGCGCAGCCCTTCCTTTAAGGACCACTTTAGTCAAGCCACGCTGTTTTGGAACTCCATGAGCGAGCCAGAAAAAAAGCACATTATCGATGCTTACCGCTTTGAAATTGGAAAAGTGGAAAGCAAAGAAGTTAGGGAGCGCATGATTCAGCTGCTGACCCATATCAACACCGACCTAGCCTCAGCCGTGGCCCTAGGTGTTGGTGTTGATGGCCCTTCGATTCTTCGCAAGGTGCAGAAGAAAATAGCTGGTATGAGCACTGCTCGCTCAGGCAAACATCAGCCGCTGGAGAAATCTCCCTCGTTAACCCTAGAAAACACCATCAAGGACACGATCAAAAGCCGAAAAATTGGAGTTCTCGCCGAAGATGGATTCAGTGGCGATGAAGTTACAGAATTAAAATCCTTTCTCGAGGGCCAAGGCGCCCGGATCGAAGTGATCTCTCAGCACCTTGGCTCAGTGACCTCCCAGCAAGGGCAAACTCTAGAGGTCGATAAAAGCTACTCCACATCCGACTCCCTTATGTACGACGCTCTTTTTATTCCCAGCGGTCAACAAAGCGTCACGAAGCTGCGTTCGCTTCCGAAGGTTCAAAAATTTGTGCTCGATGCTTTTAAGCATGCCAAGCCTATTGGGGCCCTTGGCGAGGGCCAGCAACTGCTTCAGACCTTCTTTGACGGCCCTCTCAAGAATAACTTTACGGGGCGAGATCAAAAGGTCGTAGCCGACCTTGGCATTGTTGTTGGCCCCGCCGGAGATACGAAAGCTCTCTTGGATCCCTACTTTGCCGCTATCGCTGAGCATCGGCACTGGGCCCGTGAGGACCTGCTAGAATCCGACTGGGCTTAGTTCTCTATCTGCTCACACAAGGGGGCCCATCGGGATCAGCTGGGCACCACACATGAAACGTCTTCTCCGAAACGGGCTGCCACAGCTCTCCATCAAATCCGATAACACAGACTGCGACCGCAGCATGATTGGGAGGAGGGAGAGTGCCTGCAATGGGAACATCGACAGAAAGGGGAGCGGAATAGTCGTCTATACTGCCGGCGCAATAATCATTGAACATAGCGAATCTGTACTGTGTAATCCCCGAGCCGCGCACATGTATATTGTACTCTTGGTCTCCATAGCTAGGAAGGTAGCTTAAAGTGGCCACGCCCCATCCCGGACAGGTGCCCCAGACCGGTTGGGGCAGGGTCCAGGCGTAGGATCCATTGCTAAAATTCTGTGGAGTCGTGGTGATATTTGTTACGCACCAAGAGCTTAAATCTTGGTTAAAAGATGGGGGATTGCCCACGGGGTTTTCCATCCTGAACATATAATCCA
>CAYRIE010000316.1:0-1600 GCA_964424215.1 uncultured Pseudobdellovibrionaceae bacterium | reverse complement strand
CCCAATTCCCCAGTGAGCTTGGTTGCAATCAGTCCCACCACACCCTGATGAATGTCAGGGTCATACACCCACAGCACTTTTTTGTGTGCGGCGCCGGGCTCAGCAGCTTTAAGCGCGAGACGCTCGGCTTTGGCCTGAAGTCTTTTGCGCTCCTCATTGATTGAGAGCACCTCAGTCACCAGGGTGAAGGCGCGCTTTGGGTCTTCCTCTTGATAAACCTCTAGCGGCCTTAAGGACCCCTCAAGCCGGCTTAAAGCGTTGAGTTTGGGCGCAAAGCCTATACCCACATCTTTCGAACTTAACTGATGGGAGCTCAGTCCTAGTTGAGTGAGTAGCTGTCTGAGCCCCGTTCTTTGGGTTTGCCGTAGGACCTCAAGGCCATGCTTTACCAGCACGCGGTTTTCAGCGATGAGGGGCACCATATCTGTGATGGTGGCAATGGCCACCATGTCGAGCCAGCTTTTGGGCTGAACCTTAAGATCAGGCTCCAGCGCGCGAACGCGGGTTAAAAGAGCCAAGCATAGATAAAAGGCTACTCCCGTACCGCATAAATGTCCCAGGCCTGAGGTGCACTCATCTTGGTTGGGATTGATCACGGCGCAAGCTTGCGGAAGACCGGCCTCAGGAAGGTGATGATCCGTGATGATAAGATCCACTCCCAGCTCAAGGCACCTAGCCGCGGCCTTTTGACCTGTAATTCCAACATCCACCGTCAGAATGACAGTGGCACCCTGCCGGACCAAGTTCTCGCAGGCCTCGGCGTGCAGCCCATAGCCCTCTTTCAGGCGCAGGGGCTGGTAGCAAATCAGATTTTTAAAGCCCAGCTCACTAAGGGCCGTCTTTAGAAGGGCCACGCCCGAGGTTCCATCTAGGTCATAGTCCCCGTAGATGGCCACCGTCTCCTGACGCTCTCTAGCTAGCATCAGTCGCTCACAGGCTGGATCCATATCCTTCAGGAGATAAGGAGATCTTAAGGATTTTAAGGTCGGGTAGCTCCAGGCTTTCATAGCCTCGGGACTGATCATCCCTCGTTGAGCTAAAAATTCTTGAATTAGAGGGGGAAGGTCTAAGCTTTCCTGCTGGTAAGCTCTGTCAGCCTCCGGCTGTAACTTCACCCCCGCCTCCCTCTGCTACACGCTGCGCGTACGGTTTTTGCTCCAGCGATCCATAATAATAAGAGAAGGTGCCGCAGCGTAAAGGGTCGAGTAAACACCCAGCACCACACCAATTCCTAAAGTCAGCGCCAAATCTCGAATCACGCCGTCCGCTAGGAAGTACAAAAGCGCCACGGCCACTAAAGTGGATAACGACGTCAAAAGTGTTCTTGAGAGGGTTTCATTCAGCGCACGGTTGATTAGATCCGGCAGCTTCATGTCACGAAAGATGCCAAGGTTTTCTCGGATCCGGTCAAACACCACGATCGTGTCGTTGATCGAGTAACCCACGATGGTCAGAACCGCTGCCAACACCTGCATGTTCACTTCCAGCTCAAACAGTGAGTAAATCCCCAGCGTTACGATCACGTCGTGAAACAGACAAAGCACAGCGCCCGGCGCATAACGGTAGTCAAATCTCAAGCCCACATAAATCAAGATGATGA
>CAYRIE010000315.1:0-1610 GCA_964424215.1 uncultured Pseudobdellovibrionaceae bacterium | reverse complement strand
ACGAGTGCGACATCATCATCGTGGGCGTGAAGCCTCAGGATCTTGCAGAAGCTCTCGAGCCCCTGGGCTCGGTGATGCGCGATGATCACATCTTTATCTCAATGGCTGCAGGGGTGCCGCTACAAAAGCTCAAAAGCTATTTTATCAAAGGGTCTGTGGTTCGAGTTATGCCCAATGCGCCTCTGAAGATCGGTTACGGCCTGATCGGGGTAGCGCTGGAGCAAAAAACTCGCCTCCTGCAGGGGTTAATGGAGGATCTGTTTCAACCGATGGGGCAGGTCATTTTTGTTGATGAAGGGGAAGCCTTTCAGGCCTTAACTGTGGCCTGCGCGAGCGGAACAGGCTTTGTGCTAGAACTTATGATTTACTTTGAGGATTGGCTTAAAGAATACGGGTTTTCCTCAGAAGAGGTGAGGGCCATGGTGGTGCAAACTTTTTTAGGCGCCGCCAAGTGGGCTGAAAGCTCAAGTGATTTGGACCTTGAGCGCCTTCAGGCCCTGGTGACTTCAAAGAAGGGAGTCACTGCCTCTGGGCTTGAGTCCATGCGCTCTTTGGAAATCGAAAGGGCTCTTCGGATTTCACTTGAGCATGCAGTCCTTCGCGACAGTCAGCTCTCCAAAGTCTAGCTCGATGTTAGTCGAGCCAAGCTCTCAGTTTAGCAGAGCACTCTAAGCCTTTAGAGTGCGGTAGAAATCTCAGAACAACTCGTGGGTGGTTTAGTTTTCTGAGCCGTCTGAAAACAACTCTTGTCGGGGGGAGTCGGCCTAGTCTTTAATAGTGGTGTTGGCATGATGCCCCAGTTTGAAAAATAGGAGTTTGTTATGCGTGTTGCGCCGATAGATATTGCCCACAAGACCTTTGACCGCAAGTTCAGCGGTGTGGACCCTCATCAGGTCTATGACTTTCTTAAGGATGTGGCCGACCAGATGGAAGACATCATTCGCGAACGCAATCAACTTAAAGAGCTGGTCCGCGAGCGCGATATTCAGATCATGGAATACAAAGAGCGTGATGAAACGCTTAAGGCTACGATCACTACCGCCACCAAGATGGCTGAGCAAATGAAGAAAGAAGCTGAGAAAGAAGCTCGATTGATCTTTCAAGATGCTCAGCAAAGAGCCGAAGTTATCGTGCGCGAGGCCAGGGACAACCTCAAAAAGACCTACCAAGAGATCACTGAGCTTAAGAGAGTTCGCATGCAGTTTGAGGCGAACCTACGCTCTTTGATTCAGTCCCATCAATCCATGCTAGACCAGGGGCGGGTGCTGATGCGCGAACCTCAAATGGACAATCATGCTGACCGGGCACCCATCCATGGGGCCAGAGATCTGGAAATTAAGTAGTTAAGGCGCTCTTAGGGGCGCCTTTTTCTGAATCTATCTTCCATGTAGGTCTCCGCCTCTTTGAGCGGCTCACCATCTTCTCCAAAACGGGGAGTGTCCGAACGTCGCTTAGGTCTTTCAATTTGGAAGTCACCCTCTCTGATGGGGCGAGCCTTTTTTCGGGTCTTGGCGCCAGCTCCTGGGGTCCAGCGTATTCCAGCCGCAAGCTCTAAGCCCTCGGCAGAATTTTGTCCATTCAGAGTCTTAAGTACGCTCAGTGGCAGCGAC
>CAYRIE010000314.1:0-1641 GCA_964424215.1 uncultured Pseudobdellovibrionaceae bacterium | reverse complement strand
GTCTGGACGGTGACCATTTTTGTCGCTTTGGCAGCTTGCGCAGACAGCAGCTACAACGTTCCCGTGGGCAAGTCTCAGCCTGCAGCCGAGGGCGTCTCTAAAGCTGACACCGCCTTAGATCAGGCCTTCTCTTTAGAGGTTATGTCAGCCCCGTCCTTAAGCACCCAGCCTGAGCTTTTCTCTCTTCGCCTTCAGGGTGAGGCCCCGGTATTTCAGAGGGCTGAGGAGCAGGAAAGGTGGCTTGAGCTCAAGGAGCCCGAGCGCATTCTTCAGATGGTTGAGAGCAGCCGGCTCAGTTGCAGCTCCGCTGCCCAAGAGGAGGGCCTCTGCCTGGACCGGACGGCGCTCGTGATTGTTTTTAGTGAAACAGATGAGGGACTAGAGGTTCCGATTCAGTGCTCGGGCCAACTGGTGGGTCCTGATGTTTTAGTAACTGCGGCTCACTGCCTTCCGAAGGATTTAAAAAGCGGAGATAGCTGTGCCGGAAGAATTGGTTTTGGCTTTTATCAAGGTGAGGACGAGCCTTTAAAACCCGTCAGTTGCCTTTCGGTGCTTGAGGAGTTTCAGTACTTTGAAGAGGCTGACGAGAGCTTTCAAAAACAGGATTTCAAAAAGGCTGATCTGGTCTTTTTAGAAGTGGATAGCAAAACTCTGCCAGACTTTAAATCAGCGCCCCTTGAAATTTCGCGGGCCGGTTTTCCAGCAGGTGATCAGTATGCCTTTGTGAGCATCACTCCTTTCAGTGAAGGGCGGGGTGGCACGATTGAGGTGAGATCCTGCCGGGCTATTGAGAACACTATCCTTTTGCCGCGTCACCTTGATCACCGAGCCGAGACGGTGGTGCTGATGGGTGAGGACTGCCAGGCGCCCCAAGGCAACTCTGGCGCCGTTGTTTTTTCCAAAGCTACGGGCGAGGTTGTAGGTACAGTTCACGCCTATATGGAAGGCGCCACAGATAAGTACCGTGCGCTGGATTACGTGGTTCCAGATAAGGGCGTTTACAACCCGGTAGTGGCCACAAATTTTAGCTGCCTTGAATCGGCCGTCGTGAGCGCGCTGTCCACAGCTGCCGATGCCTCCTGTCAGCAGATGGAATCTTCTGTTGAAACCCAAAGGGCTGAGCGCAACCGCCGGCTTGAGGAAGCGTTCCTGCGGACGCTGGAGGAGCAGCGGGCTCAAGCTGCGGGCTCTTATGGCTATGGCAGCCGCATTGAGGTGGACCTTCTTACCGAGGTTTTGGAGAGCAAGATTTCCCCGTTAAAACTGCAGCGCGAGCGCTTTAAAGCTGAAATCAAATGTCACAATATGGCCAGCACCCGCCAGGCCACTTTGGACCTGCCAGAGGTCAGCTACACCGCTTACCAGTATCTCAATTCCTTCTTGCAGATTGAAACTGCCGGAGTTTTTGAGGCTGAGAGCAGGCCCTACACTTTTGCTAGCTTAGGTGGCGGGCACATGCGCCTGACCCAGCCTGACACTGAGGTCGTGCTCGATATCAGGGCTTGCTCTGCGGTAGCACCTTAAGAACAAACGCAAACTCCTCAGCAGTCTCTTTAAGAGCGTCATAGCGTCCCGAAGAGCCGCTGTGGCCTGCATCCATGTGGGTCCTCAACAAGATCAGGGCGGAATCGCCATAGGTTT
>CAYRIE010000313.1:0-1659 GCA_964424215.1 uncultured Pseudobdellovibrionaceae bacterium | reverse complement strand
GCCTATTGGAACGATCCGCTCCTGCTTTCCAGCAAAATTTGGAAGCCCACGCCAATCGTTGATGGTGCCTGAGGCTGAGGGTTGGATTGAGCTTCATTCGTGGACGCAGCCTGAGCTCTCCACGGAGGGGCTGGCCAAGTTCAGTCACCTCTGGGTGCTCTCATGGTTTCATTTAAGCGGAACGGGCTTTGTAAAACCCAAAGTTCACCCGCCTCGGAAAGAGGGCCAGTCCACCGGTGTTCTGGCCTGCCGGAGCCCCCATAGGTTCAACCCAATTGGGCTCTCCGTATTTGAGATCGTCAAAGTTGAGCCGCCGAAGATCTTTGTTCGGGGCTTAGATCTTGTGGACGGAACTCCGGTGCTGGACATTAAACCTTACCTGCCCTTTTGCGACAGTCACCCGCAAGCCCTGGGCTCATGGACAGATGCCCCGCAGACTCCTCTTGAGGTGGAGTTTGAGAAGAGCGCCCTAACTGCTATTGAGGCCAACTCCAAAATGCCGCCGGAAAAGCTGCGGCAGCTTATCACCAAAGTACTCCAGGCAGATCCACGCCCCGTTCCCTACCGAAAAAAGGGACAGCTCGATCAGCCCTACGGCAACACCTATGGCTTTTATCTGCACGACTGGAACGTGGTTTTTAGGGTGGAGGGCAAAAAGAGCATCGTTGAACGCCTGGAAACAAGCGGGCGCGGCGCGTTGTCTGCGGAGCCGCCACCTGCCAGCACAAAAGTGGACAAGCCCTAGTAGCCCGGCTATGAATTGTCCAAAGGGGGATCCTCCATGGCTCAAATCCATAGCGCACGACAAGTTCCCGAGTTGAAACTCTCTGACTACTCTGGCGGTGACCCTGCACTCCGCAGGGCATTTATCGAGCAGCTCTTTGTGGGTTTAAAAGAGTATGGGTTCATAGTCCTCAAGGACCACTCGGTCTCTGTGCCGCTTGTAGAAAAGGCCTACAGCCTAGTGGAGGCGCTATTTGATCTTCCGGCTGAGAGCAAAAAGGCCTACGCGCTCCCCGATCAAGGATTTCAGCGAGGCTATACGCCCTTTGGAAAAGAGCATGCTAAAGATGCGCCGGTGGCCGACCTTAAAGAGTTCTGGCACGTGGGTAGAGAGCTTGAAAAAAATCACAGATACTATGCCGAGTACCCGGAAAACATCTGGCCCAAGGAGATCACTGAGTTTCAGCAGGTGCTCTCACAGATCTACACGGAACTTGACCAGTGCGGAGACATCCTCTTAGAAGCCCTGACCACTCCCCTTGAAGTGGACAAGGATTACTTCCGCAACTTAACCCGCGACGGCAACTCCATCTTAAGGCTGCTTCACTACCCGCCCCTTCCCCCCGACAGGGATCCGCGCTCTATCAGGGCCGCAGCTCACGAAGACATCAACTTGATCACGCTCCTTGTGAGCGCCTCAGCTTCGGGTCTGGAACTTAAGGATCGGGACGGCCAGTGGCTCGCCATTGATTCAGATCCCAATAGCATCATCGTGGACTCTGGGGACATGCTGGCGCGTCTGACCAATGACGTGATCCCATCGACCACCCACAGGGTGGTGAACCCACCGGATGCGAACACGCACCGCTACTCCATGCCCTTTTTCATGCATCCCAATCCTGAGGCTGTCTTAAGCTGTCTGCCCTCCTGCAGAGG
>CAYRIE010000312.1:0-1677 GCA_964424215.1 uncultured Pseudobdellovibrionaceae bacterium | reverse complement strand
AGATCAGGCGCCCCTTAGGCTTAGAGTAACTGCTGCCGTCGTTTTAGATAGGATGTTGGTAACTTTGGCGCAGCCCGAAAGCTAATTAGGCTCAGAAGATTTCTTCCCTGCGGGGATGTACTTAGGCTCTCCGGAGAAAAAGAAAAACTTATCGCCGTCATACTCCCAGTCAGCTTGACGCCGCCAAATCTCAGCTAGGTAAAGAGCTCCTAGAGCCACGCGCTCCACTAGCAAATCCTGTGAGGCGCGCACGAATTTGTCTTTATTCTTTCGGCCCACCTTCTTGTCCATCTTTAGTACTGTGGGAACTTGCTCCATGGAGCTTTTGCAAAGCTCTAAGCTCATCTGAAACACCGGTTTTTTCCCCTGCTCAGCTGAAAACTTTTTTAGCCCGGCTGAGGCTTTTCGGAGAGCCTTGGACTCTAAATCAGGAAGCAACTCACTTACGGCCATGGTTTCAAAATGTCTGTGCAGACCTTTTTGATCCGTCAGCTGGCCGTCGTAGTTTTCGGTACAGTGAAGGGGCTGAGCCAAATCAGCTACGTAATGTCCCATCACGCCGGCTTTAAGGAGCCACTCTGCCTGAAGGGTTTGGTGATTTGGGCCCTTTTTCTTAAGCTCTTTAGCTAGCCTATCGAGTTCATCGGAAAGCTCCTGAATGCGCCAAGGGGCCCTGCCCCAAGCTGGCTGAATCTTGGTGTCATCCAAAAGAGCCCTGTCTGTGGGAAGGTCCGAAAGTTTTTGGCCATCTTTTTTAAGCTGGGCTAAAACGGGCTCTAAGTTAAAAAAATGCTCGATGCGCTCTTGATCGTAGGTGGCCGGCGCCTTCCAGATCAGGTCGGGCACGTTGTTGTAGTAACAAAGGTCAAACCGGTGAGTCTTAAAAGCGCTTCGTCCCTCGGCAGCTAGGAGCTGGGCCGCCACACTACCAACCAGGCAGTGGCCGTCTTTGCCCCAGGCATAGGACTCTTGAGTGTGAAGGCCTAAGGCCATTACACAGAGGACAGCTAAACTGCGGAGGAGCTTCATTTAAAAACGCCGCCTGATGAACCGCCGCCGAAGCCGCCAGACCCATAGCGCCAGCTGGTGCTGCCTTGGCTGAGGGTTAAAAGAGAGGCAAGAAGCATCTGCTCCTCTGTGCAGCCGGAGCCGTAGATAGCGCGCCCATTTGGCATCTGAAAAACATAACCTGACACTATTCCGAGATAGGTGCCCCTAGGTGAATAGACGTAGGGCCCGTTAGCAACGGCAGCATACTGCCATCTAGAGTTGTACAGAGTTGAGCCCTGGATCGTGCCAATGAAGCGGTGCTGCGTTGAATACAGGTTCACCGACGCTGCGTAGCCGATGTAATTACCGCCGCTGGAAAAGGTGCACGCCTTCGCCGAAGATCCGAAACCAAAAAGTACCGCACCCGCTAGCACGCCACAGATAAGGACGACTTTTTTCACTCTGCCTCCCGAGGATTTGAATAGAGCTGCTCGGGCAGGATATTAACACGAGGCATCGAGAGACAGCGCGGGGATGAGGGGGCCATGTAAAAGTTATGGGTGGCCGGATTGATACGGCAGGCTTCGGCCAAAGCGGCTGCAAGACTTTGATAACACTAGGTATTTTTGAAATGGTAGCGGGAGAGGGACTTGAACCCCCGACACGCGGATTATGATTCCGCTGCTC
>CAYRIE010000311.1:0-1698 GCA_964424215.1 uncultured Pseudobdellovibrionaceae bacterium | reverse complement strand
GCTATCTGACAAAAATGGAGCGGAGATCCTTCGCCTTTGGGCTGCCGCAGAAGATTACACGACCGACCTTAATTTCTCGCAAGATAGCTACACTCGCACGACCGAAACCTACAGACGCTTTCGCAACACCATGAGGTTTTTGCTCGGGAACCTGCACGAATTTGACCCTTCTAAAGATTTGGTCGCACCTGAGCTGCTCAGCCCCTTAGACAAATGGTGCCTCGGAAAGCTTGCAGAGCTGACTGCCGCCGTGGATGAGTCTTATGAGAAGTTTGAGTTTTATAAGGTATTTCACCTTCTCAACAGGTTCTTCACCGTGGACCTTTCTGCTGGCTACTTGGACATGATTAAAGATCGTCTCTACACTTACAAACAGCACGGCATAGAGCGCAGATCTGCTCAAACAGTGCTCTGGCATCTATTAGACCACCTCACTAAGCTACTGGCCCCTATTGCCTCCTACTTGAGCGAAGAGGCCTATAGCTTTTCACCAGGCCCCAAGGAAGAGAGCGTTTTTCTCACGGATTTCCCCCTAGCTCCCTCTGATTGGAAGGATCCACAGCTGAAAAAAGACTTTGAAGCTTTGTTGACCCTACGTGAGAAGGTCACCAAGGACCTTGAGGATCTGCGCGCCCGCAAGGTGTGCGGCTCAAGCCTTGATGCCTCATTAGAAATCCGCGGCCCCTCAGAGTCGCTGGAAGTGCTGACGCGATATTCAGACCATCTTCGCGAATTCTTTATTGTCTCCTCCGTCCAAATTGTGGAGGATAATGAGGTTCCTACGTTGACTCTCAAATCCACCCGGGCCGAAGGTTCTAAGTGTCCCCGCTGCTGGCATTACAGCACGGAGATCGAACCAGAGGCTCAGGACACCAAAGGGGTATGCCCAAAATGTCGAACGGCCCTTTCCTAAAAAAGAAGTACCTCATTCTACTGGGAGTTTGCGGGGTTTTGGTTTTTTTAGATCAAGCCACTAAGCTCCTCGTCTACAGCCAGATGGAATTGGGCCAAGACATAGCCGTCATTCCGAACTTTTTCAGTATCACTTACGTGCGCAACCCTGGCGCGGCTTTCGGGATGCTCAGCGACGCTCATGAGGGCTTTCGCAATATTTTCTTTTTGCTCGTGCCACCCGTTGCACTCATCTTTATTCTGGCCATCTTAAGAGGGGTGAAAGACACCGACCTGGCTAGCATTTTAGCTTTGTCCGCTATCGCAGGTGGAGCTGTTGGCAACTTCATTGATCGCGTTCGGTTTGGCTACGTTGTCGACTTTCTTGATTTTTATCTGCCCCAGGGCTTTTTCGCATTCAGCAAACTAAGCTCATCCTGGCAGGATTATCCTCTGGCCCGTTCAGTGCACTGGCCGGCCTTTAACGTGGCGGACATGGCCATCGTATGCGGTGCTCTAGCGCTACTTGCCGTCGAAATCAAAAACTACTGCAGCGAACGCAAGCAAGCTGTGAGAGCAGCTTAGGGCACTTCATCGCCGATGGGCTCATCGAGCCCCATAATTAACTTAAGCACCTGTTTAGCCTTGTTCAGGTCCTCAGGATGGCAAGTAGCTTCCCGGCATCTTTCCATAAACTCCTGGAGCTGATCCCTTCCCTGAGCGTAGTAGAGGCTACCAGCATAGCCTGCCGCAAACAGCCAGCGCAGATCCGGTCTGGTCGAATCTCGCTGCTCGTACCACTTTTTA
>CAYRIE010000310.1:0-1716 GCA_964424215.1 uncultured Pseudobdellovibrionaceae bacterium | reverse complement strand
AGTCCTTCAGCAGGGCGAGCGTCCGTTTATGGAAAGCCTGGACATGCAGCCCACCTGGATGCAGCGGCTGCTAAAACACGCCACCTTAAAAGTTCTGGAGCTCAAAGACATCCGCAGGTTCTGCCTGGAAGCTTTGGCTCTTGCAGAAATTCTGAGGCCCTTTGAAACTCAGTGGATCGAAGCTCAGAAAAGCAAAGTCTTCAGGGCCGAAGAACCCTTGTCAGCCATTGACCACTTGATCACCGCCGAAGGTGAGATCCGCAGCGATGCCAGTGAAACTCTGCACAAGCTCTACACCGAAAAAACCCAGCAAACCCAGAAGATTCACAACTTGCTCGATAAGCTCGTCAAAAGACATGAACTTGAAAACATACTTCAAGACCGCTACGTCACCAACCGCGAAGGGCGCCACGTTCTACCCGTTAAAAGCGGTATGCAGCACAACTTTGATGGCCTTATACACGCCTCTTCAAGTTCCAAGCAGACGGTTTTTATGGAACCAGGGGAGATCATTCCGCTCAACAACAGACTCAAAGAGATTGATACTGAGATCGAAGCTGAAATTGAACGGCTGCTCACCCAGGTTTCTCACTACCTAAGCAGCTTATCTGAGGGCTTTTTGCAGACCACACAGATCATGCAGGAGATGGATGTAAGGCTCAGCATGGCGCAGCTGGCCCATACCCTATCGGCGCTTCCGATTAACTTTGGCCCCGAAGCCGTTCACCTTGTGGATGTGAGGCACCCGCTGCTTGTGCTTATGGGGGTGCCGGTCGTATCTAACACGGTCCGCTTGGCAGAGGATCAGCGGCTGCTTCTTCTGTCAGGCCCCAATGCGGGCGGTAAAACCGTTTTGCTAAAATCTGTGGGTCTTGCTGCCCAGATGGCAAGATGCGGACTCCAGGTGTGCGCCGACAGGGAATCTACTCTGCCCTTTTTTGAGGCCATTCACGTGGCCGTTGGTGACTCTCAAAGCGTGGACGCCCACCTGAGCACCTTTGCTGCGCACCTTAAAATTCTCAATGAAGCAACTGAGGCCAAGGGGCCCTCTCACTTACTTCTGATAGATGAAATTTGCGGCTCCACAGATCCGGAAGAGGGCTCAGCTTTGGCCAGAGCCTTTATTGAAGCCTACGCTGAAGGCGGCTGCTACGGAGTTATTACAAGCCACCTTGGACCCCTAAAACTTGGATGGTCGGACTCATCAGGCGTCGTCAATGGCAGCATGGAGTACAAAAAAGAGACGGGCCAGCCGACCTATAGGTTTTTGATGGGAGTTCCCGGACAGTCCCTCGCAATCAAAACGGCCGAGAAGGTTGGGGTGAAGCCGGATGTGCTTAAGCGGGCACTTGAGCACTTGGGACCACAGTCGCGGGCTCACCAGGAAGCTATGAGTGAGGTGGAGCAGCTCAGATCGCGTTTGGACCAGGTCCGAGCCGACCTTGAAGAAGAGACGAAAGAGACCAAGGCTCTGAAAGCCAAGTACAACGTCATGATGGATCAGTTCAATAAGGAAAAAGAGGAACGGATCGCTCACGCTGTAAAAAAGGCTGAAAAACAAATCGATGAGATCATCGACCGCGTTAAGGTGGATGATTTGTTCCGCAAGCACGAAAATCTCGTCAAAGTGAAAAGCGAAATTCCCGAGATCGTAAAGTCCTCATCGCAAAGACTCTCCACCGGTTTTGAATCGGCGGAGCAGTTTGAAAAGGCCTT
>CAYRIE010000309.1:0-1723 GCA_964424215.1 uncultured Pseudobdellovibrionaceae bacterium | reverse complement strand
AGTTTGTCCCTCGATTACCATCTAGTGGTCGGCCTGAGATTCTTTAACGTACTGGGATCGACCGGATTCTTTGTAGAATCTGGCATCAAAGATCATGTTCATCTTCTTTCCTCAGGACAGTTGGCGGAAGGGGTCTTCCTAACCGTCGGCCCGGTGTTCACCTTTTGAAGGGCCAGGACTTTTTACTCCGACATGTGGCCATGGCTCTGAAGAGCATTTTTGCGGACGGCCGCTACGCCGACCAGGTGGTTCAGTTTGAACTCAAGGGACACAAGAGGTGGGGTGCCAGAGACCGCAGATTTTTCGCAGAAAGCGTGTACAATCTGGTGCGCTGGTGGCGCCTTTACCTGGATGCTTTGAGCCTGACGCAGGAACAAGTGTTAACCAAGCACGAGGCGATGCAAAAGCTGCTGGCCTTCTATCTGGAAAACTTGCCTGAGGCTCTCTCTAAGAAAATGCGGGCAGAAGGTCGGCCGTTTGGCACCTGGGCCTCCTACCCCGAAGAGCTGCTCGAGGACTTTTATGCGGAACTGGGTGAGGATAAGGCCCAAAAGTACTTAGAGCTGATGAATAAAAGCGCTCAGGTCTACTTGCGGGTGAACTCTCTTAAGGCCTCGGCCAAGCAGGTCCAAGCGGCTCTTAAGGAGCTGGACATTTCTGCTGAGGAGCTGGGGCCAACGACTCTGGTGCTAGAATCCCGCAAGAACGTGTTTATGAACGAAGCCTTTCGCAAGGGATGGTTTGAGGTTCAGGATGCGTCCAGTCAGCAGGTGGCACCGATGCTCGCTCCCAAGGCGGGTGAGTTTGTCATCGATGCCTGCGCCGGAGCGGGAGGTAAGACCCTTCACATAGCGGCACTGATGGAAAATAAGGGCCGACTGCTGGCCATGGATGTCCACGAGAAAAAGCTCAGTCAACTCAAGGAGCGCGCTCGCCGGGCGGGGGTGAGCCTTCTGAACATTCGTCTTATCGATTCAACCAAGGCTATCAAACGGCAGCACGGCACGGCCGATGCGCTCTTGTTAGATGTGCCGTGCTCGGGGTCGGGAGTTCTTAAACGTAACCCCGACACTAAGTGGAAATGGTCGGAAGTTGTTGCAAGAAAACTGGAAGCTGTCCAAAGGGATCTTTTGCAGAGATACTCCTTAATGGTCAAGCCAGGGGGACGCATGGTCTATGCGACCTGCTCGGTGCTCCCACGCGAGAATGAAGACCAAGTAAAGTGGTTCTTAGAGCAGAACTCTGATTGGTCCTTCCAATTGGAAAAGAATATGGTTCCTGAACAAGGCGATGGTTTTTACGCCGCTCTTCTTCAGAGGAAGCCTACTTCTGTTAAGCCCAGCTTAAAGTAGCGACAGTAGATGGGTGGACAGAGCTAGACTCACAAAAAAATAGCTTACAATTTCAAGCAGTGACAAAGCCAAACGGTCACCTCCTGCTGACACCCTTTTGTTCAAAAGATGTGCCAGCGCTTTAGGGGCCTCCACTGCTATCTCCCGCTCAAAATCCCCTCCCCATGAGCCGTGGATTGTCATTCCCTCTCCGGTGTCAGGCACCTTTTAGTGGGGCAACGCGCCACTTGGGTTGGGTGTTGTTGTTGGGTGTCAGGCACCTTTTAGTGGGGCAAAGCGGCCACTGGTGGCGCGTTGCCCCACAAAAATGTGCCAGACACCAAAACCGGAGACAAAAAATGTACAAGCTGTGAAAGAGATACACAGTTGCC
>CAYRIE010000308.1:0-1737 GCA_964424215.1 uncultured Pseudobdellovibrionaceae bacterium | reverse complement strand
TTCGCCATCTTTCCGGAGATATCCCCTTTATCTATCATCGCAATCAGCTCAGCTAATCGCTCTTCTTTTAAGGGAACCTGCTCGAAGTCGAGCTTCTCATCATTGAGGCGACGGAGGATTTCCCCCATGATCCAGTTGGAGGCAGCCTTAGCGTGCCCGCAAATTTTAGTTACTGCTTCAAAGTAATCCGCCATGATTTTCTCTTGAGTGAGGATGTCCGCATCGTACTCAGGCAGAGCGTACTGCTCGACAAACCGGCGTGAACGCTCAAGGGGAAGCTCAGGCAGCTTGCTTTTCAACTCTTCAATTAAATCCCTAGAGACCTCAAGGGGCAAAAGATCGGGGTCCGGAAAGTACCTGTAATCATGAGCCTCTTCTTTGGAGCGCATGGCAAAGGTGCGGTTTTTAGCAGAGTCATAAAGGCGCGTCTCTTGAACGATTTGCCCGCCCGATTCCACCACTTCGATCTGCCGGTGAATTTCGTACTCCAGGGCCTTTTCGATAAACCGAAAGGAGTTGATGTTCTTAAGCTCCACTTTGGTTCCGAGCTTCTCCTGACCCTTGGGGCGAATCGATACGTTGCAGTCGCAGCGCATGGAGCCTTCCTCTAGGTTGCCATCGCACACCTCAAGGTAGCGAAGGATGGAGCGCACGGTGCGCGCGTACTGAGCGGCCTGCTCTGGGCTTTTTAGGTCGGGGCCTGAAACGATCTCTAACAGAGGTATGCCTGCGCGGTTAAAATTCACCAAGGTGTAATCGCCCTGGTGAATCGACTTGCCTGCGTCCTCTTCCATATGAGCGCGCTCGATTCGAATTTCGTGGGCAACGCCTTCCAGTTTAAAGCTCACCTGGCCGTTCTCACACAGGGGCTTGTCGTACTGTGAGATCTGGTAGCCCTTGGGAAGATCGGGGTAGAAGTACTGCTTCCGTGAAAAAACTGACTCTTCGCGAATGTCACAGCCTAGAGCCAGACCCGTTGAGATAGCCATTTCGACCGCGGCCCGGTTGATCCGCGGCAGGGTGCCGGGCATGGCAAGACAGATAGGAGATGTGTTCTCATTATCACCCGCACCAAAACTTGTGGATACGGCCGAGAACATCTTTGTTTTCGTCGCAAGCTGTGCGTGAATCTCTAGACCAATCACCACATCGTATTTACCGTAAGCCATGAGCCACCTCCCCTTTCACTGGCAGCAGCCTCTCCAGACCGTAGGCGAAGTTAAGTAGGCTCTGCTCGCCCAAGGCTTTTCCCGTTAGCTGCACTCCAATCGGAAGACCTTCTTTAGAGACCCCAGCGGGAAGCGACATGCCGGGCAGTCCCGCAAGGTTTGTGAGCGTCGTGAACACATCATTGAGGTACATCTGCAAGGGATCTGAATCGTCTTGGCCCAACTTAAAAGCTGGTGCCGTAGCCACTGGGCTGAGCATCAGATCACACCTTTTAAAGCACTCTTGAAAGTCCTGAACGATGACTCTGCGGACCTGGCAAGCTTTGTTGTAATAGGCGTCGTAATAGCCACTTGAAAGCGCGTCCGTACCCATCATGATCCTGCGCTTAACTTCGATACCAAAGCCTTCTTCACGGTTGCGGCTGTAAAAATCCAGCAGATCTAGCGGTGGGCTTTTGGAAAAATCAGCGCGGTGTCCGTAGCGAAGGCCATCGTAGCGGGACAAGTTGCTGGAAGCTTCACTGGCGCTCACCATATAGTAAACCGCTACAGCATGCTTCGTTCGAGG
>CAYRIE010000307.1:0-1761 GCA_964424215.1 uncultured Pseudobdellovibrionaceae bacterium | reverse complement strand
TCCAGGATCAACTCAGCATTCCGGCCGTGCGTAGGGATTACCTGGGAGCCTACTCGAAGGGATTTATGAGCCGACTTGCTGATTCCAGCTACCATCCCACCAGCGGGCAGCTCTATGCGGACTTTTTTTATCGGCAGAGTCTGGAGCTTCTGGGCCACTCCCATGCCTGGCAACTCACAGACAGTGAGGCTGAAAGCCTTATGAGCCAGCTGGGCTTTCCCGTCGTACCTCAGGTTGTAAAGGTTAACTCCTTAAGAGTTTCCTCCTGGCTCATCTCTCTTGAAGAAGATAGGCCCTACACGCAGGCGCTACTGGACTCAGAGTGGATTCAAAGAGCGCCGATTTTAGAGTTTCGCGACTGGAACAATGACTTTGAGCCGCTCAGAGCTGCGCACTGGACGCTTGGACTTTGGAACTCGACCTTGTCCTACGGGGCTTTTGATTTTGACAAGCTGATCCCTGAGCTGACCACAGTGCCTAGTTCATTTCTAAAAGAAATTCGCGCCAGCCTCTCTTATGCCAAGGAGAGCCCACTTATCGTGCGCTATTTCCTTGGTGAGGACACTCAGGAGCAGCGTGAAGAGATGAAGGCCTATGATGAATTCTACCGGGGCAGCATTTGGGGATTTTTACCCTATGAAACCTACGGCGTGCGCCCGCTCCTCATTCCTGGCGAAAGCGTGGTCTTTCACAGAAGGCCCTATCACGGACAAAGCATCCTAGGTAAGTACAACCCCGGCCTTCATAACAAGTATCTTGCACAGGCGCTTGAGAACAAATACGTGGAAATGCTTTTTTGGGAAGCCTATGCTCCCGGTGTTACCCCTAAAACCTTGCACCTAGCCACTCACTTTTCGCAGACCCAAGATCTTGAAAAATTGCAAAGAGAGCTGAACGAAAAGTTTCCTGAGGGCTGGATTTTAAAAGGCGTATGGGATCTAGCAACGGAAGAAGATGGTCTGATTAGCCATCATCTCAAGCTGAGCGAAATTCTCAGCTCCTATCACGGCTCGGATTTTGACTCCTTTAAGTCCAAGATGGAAAGTCGCTACGAGGGCACCGATCCTGAAAACCTAATTGTAGCCCTAAAAGGCCATCCCGGGCACTTGGGCTGGCGCTTAAGTGAGCTCCTTAAGAGTCCTGAGCTAGTCATCGTTCAAGAGTATCTGGCCATCGAACAAGAGTTTCGCGTTGAAGCCATCGCAGGTGAGGTTTTAGGGGGCGAGGCCACCACGGACCGCTACTATTACAAACAAGGTACCTGGAACCCCGAGAATACTGCAAGGTTTGCCAGAGCAGATCAGTGGGTTCAAGAGCAGCTTTTGGACCAGCTTCCTCAAAGGCTTCGGGTGACACCCTTTAGCTTTGATGTGGCGCTGTTAAAAGACGGCAGCCTTCGAATGATTGAGTCCAATCCTGGCGGGAACTCAGGCTTTCTAGCTCTAAAAGGAAAAAACATCACAGCTCTTAATGAGTTTTTAAAAAAGTACCCAGAAAGAATTCGCCGGGGCGAACTCTCGACAGGTCTCTCACCTGAACAGCAGATGAATTATCTGGCAGCGCTGATGAATCATTTTGGTCTCAGTGCTGAAGTTCATTATCCGGGCTTTGAATTTTTACCTAACGAGCTACTCGATCAGGAGTTCCCCCAGAGGGCGCCCACTCCTACTCACTGGAGACAAGAAATCTCCCCTGCTCCAGTCTGCAAGAGCCTGCTTTTAACTGTTCAGCCAGCGCTCTGAAGCCGCCTTGCATGACGCT
>CAYRIE010000306.1:0-1781 GCA_964424215.1 uncultured Pseudobdellovibrionaceae bacterium | reverse complement strand
GGCCGGGCAACGTCCGCGAGCTTGAGAACCTGGTTGAGCGCGTGGCCATCCTTAAAGGTGAGGGACTGGTAGAGGTTGATGATCTGCCCGATTACCTAAGAGAGCACACACAGCCCCTGCATGATGAGGTCAGCATCGACCTTCCTGAAAGAGGCATGGACTTTAATTCCGCTGTGGACGCCTACGAGAATGCACTGATACTTAGAGCTCTTGAGAAGACGGGCTGGAATCGCAATCAGGCTGCGATTTTACTTAAACTCAATCGCACCACCCTGGTGGAAAAAATCAAAAAGAAGGGCCTGCGGCCACCGGAAAACTTTATTTGATTCGTTGAAGCACCTCAAAGCCTAGGCGCGCGGCGACTTAACTAGCGGAAGGGTGAGGGTAGCCATGGAGCCGCCGCCTTCACATTTTTCAAGGGAGACCTCGCCGCCGTGCTCCTGGAAGATTTGCCGAGACACCGAAAGCCCCAGCCCCGAGTGCTTTTCAGGATCTTTGGTGGAATAAAGCGGAGCAAACTGAATTTCACCCTCGCCTTTAAAACCTACGCCGTTGTCTTTTAGGTGGACCGAAACCCATCCAGGTTTGGGCCGGGTGAGTGTGACTTGAATTTGACCCTTGTGGCCGCGCTCTTCCTTGACCCGTTCGGTGATAGCTTCAATCGCATTTTGGAGCAGGTTGTGAACTCCCTGGGAGAGCAGATTGAACCTGCCCTCCACGACGAGCTCTTCATCTTTTGGAAACTCTAAAACCATCTGCACGCCAAGAGATCTAGATTTTAGCTCTACGATTTGAATCGCTTGGGTGAGAACATCCCTGAGAAGTACGGGCCGCAGCTCATTAAGGTGAGGCTGGCGAGAAAATCCGAGTAGATTTTCGATGATGCTTTTACAGCGCTGGGCAGCGGCCTCCATCTCTGAGATATCCTCCCAGTGAGGGTCTGAGGTCTTCAGATCCATCTTGATAAGCTGGATAAAATTCAGAACACCCCCTAGGGGGTTGTTCAGCTCGTGGGCGATGCTGCTACCAATGGTGCCAAGCTCAGCCATTTTCGCAGATTCTAGAATCTGGCGCTCCAGCCGAATCTTTTCTGAGACATCTTCATAGATTTGCAGATACGTGGGGTCATCGGGCTCAGCAAGCTTTTGGCTATGAACCTCTAGCACCTCAGAGCTTTTGCCCTCGGCATCGGTCCAGCGAAAGGAATTTCCCAGCTGGCAACCCGGACAGGGAGAGCTCCTGCCAAAGAGAACCCAGTAGCACTTTTGACCGACCACCTGGTCGTAGCTGCGCTGAGCCTTTTCTGCATACGCTTTATTGGCTCTGCGAATGTTGTACTGAGAGTCCACCACACTCAAGGGGGCTGAGATGGCGTCAAATGTGGCCTCCCACTGAGACTTCAAATTTTCACTTTGTCCCAGCTGATAAAGCCTTCGGGTGGCCAAAGCCACCGCCTCGGTCACATGGGCCAAAAAGGATGTTTCCTCTTTGGTGAAGGGCTTATCCCAGTTGCGGGCATAGCAGATTTGGCCGACCTCTTTGGTGCCTTCAAAAAGAGGCAGCTGAAGAGTCTGAATGGTTTTATCCTCCCGGATAAATGAGGGCGTGGGCAGCATGGGAAATAAGATCCTAGTCCAGCTCAGGTTGAGGTGCTGCGCTAGGGCCTTGGTGATCTGATGCTCCATGATCGTAAGGGAGCTGGAGCTGTGGATAGCCACCAGAGCGTGGTGAAGAAGCAGAGTTTTCTGATGATTGAGCTTAAGCCGCTTTTCAGCCTCCTG
>CAYRIE010000305.1:0-1789 GCA_964424215.1 uncultured Pseudobdellovibrionaceae bacterium | reverse complement strand
CATCAGTGCACTCACGGTGCTCAGGCGCCTTCTTCTCAGCCGCACTCCCACAGCTCAGGAACTCTCAGTTTTGGGGGCTGTCATTCAGCAAACGATCCGAAAACTGAAATCCAACATTAAATAACTTTAATACCCTAATGTTAATTTGCCTTAGCAAAGCACCGCAGGGTTTGTCTTTTACCCCCTGAGCGTCCACAAAAGTTTTATCTAATGAACAACTTTGCAGGAGCTCTCGATGTCAGTCGAAGAGCTATCGTGCCTAGTATTTTTTAAGGCTAATGGATGTACTTATTTAAAAAAATGGCGTTGTTGATCTTTGGAGCCCTTTGGCCCCTAGAGCTTCTCGCACAAGAGGAAGACCCTAATGTGGGGCCCGTGCTGGAGAGCTTTTTAGAGCAGATCAAAGAACGCGACTACTCTCATACAGTGCTGCGCGATCCGGACTCTACCTTTGCGGCAACTCCCACCTACCAGATCTCGGTACGCCAACAAGGCGGCGGCGCTCCACTTATATTCGATTATCAGAACGACAAGTCCTCGCTTATGGCCAGGGAGCATATTTTCAACATTCAGGGCGGTCACTGGGCCCTACTGGAGGATCTGCTAGAGCCGGTGTTTGCTGGTAACAGCAAGGAAAGCCCGGCGGCCAGAGTTTTTCTACGCACCATAACGACCTCGCTTGAGCGCAGAAAGCTTTTGGCCATGACAGTTTCATCGGCTCCTGTCGGTGAAGGCGAATCGCTTCTGGCCAGTCTTTACCTGATAATGGACAGTCCGGGGCAAGACACCGCCGTGCACTTCACACCTTTACAGGAGCCCTCCCCTGCCCCAAGTGCGACCGAACACCTGCCTCTGATTGTGCTTGAATTTCACCCCCACCTTGAGCGCAACCATTTGCACTATCTGCGCTACCTCGTTCCCGTCCAAGGAGTTCAGGAAGAGGGTGAGCCGCCCTCGCTATTTAAAATTAACCTTAAGACGGCTCACGACAACCTGAACAGCTTCAGAAGGTTTGCTGTGGCTGTGGACGTTCAGGGAGAGAGCACCATCATTTATCCTTCGCTTTATGACGGACGTGAGATCATCAGTGAGGTGACCCTAGAGATCTATGCGCTCTCCAATTACATCCAGGCTTTTCTGGACTGGTTTGTGAAGATCTGGTGGCAGGAATTTCCAGAGGGCCGCTCCGTGCAGATGAAGAGACTTTTCACCGACACTCGGTCTTTGGATCTTAGTCTTTACAGGTACCGGGCCCAGAAATGTCACGCGGTCATTCGGAGCGTGATTCGAAACTAGAATCGGCCGGAATAATAAACGTCATCATCGAGCACACGCCACTTGCCACCCTTAAGCTGCAACAGTGTGCTCATATCTTTATCCTCGAGCCCGTCGCTCCAACCCACTCCGCTAGCGCCTAGCACTTTGGGAGCTACAAAAAGATGAAGCCGCTGGGCTACCCCAGCCGTTAAGAACTTTGAAAGTGTGAAGGCTCCCCCCTCAACTAAGACGGAGAAAATGCCAGCTTTAGTAAGCTGAAGCTTAAGCTCACTAAGGTCTAAGCCGCCTTCGGGATCAAAAGGAACTTCAAGGTGCTGGAGATCCGTTTGCGGGGGAGCGCCCCCAGGGGCCGTGACCCACAAGATGTTCTCCGGCGTGTGGTTTTTCAGAAGATTTGAAGATTTTAAAAAACCCGCGCGCGCCTCACTGGCGGCCAAGACGATCACTTTTTTTTCCAACCCGCCAAATTCAGGGTGCCGGATGTTAAGGGATGGATTGTCCAGATAGAGCG
>CAYRIE010000304.1:0-1883 GCA_964424215.1 uncultured Pseudobdellovibrionaceae bacterium | reverse complement strand
TGGCTGAATTAGAAAACGCTGATGGGCACTACCCAAATGGAACAACATCGTCTCTGGCCGTTGCGTCTTGGTTCATATCGATTGAGACCATAATAAATTGTATTTTGAAAGTAGCGTCTATTTCGGTAGACGGTGTAGATTTTGAAAAGGTCAAAAAGTGTACTTTGGCGAGACGTCTGGGTTTGTTACTGGACATCTTAAGAATTCGAAAGAAAGAGATAAGCACAGTCGGACTCTTTACTGAATTACACGAGTTTATGACTCTTCGAAACGAAATGTTTCACGATCGAACTTATGAGAGTGAATTGATATTCAAGAAAACTCTATTTAGCCCTTCCGCCACAGCGTTAAATCAGACGGACATTATTCAGGCATTTCAAATTTTTTTAAGACTTGCACTTGTTTTGCGGTATTCAGTTGTTGGTCTGGATATTATGCCTAGTATTCTCATTAATAGGAATGGGAAGGTCTTTTACAGCAAGCTTGATGAATTATATGATATGGCAGTTAACCAAACATTTCGTCAGGTACTGGATAAACATGGTCTCAAGACGGGTTTGGAGCTGTCGCTCCGTTTAGAGCCACGTGATTGGGTTGGAGAACCTGTTGCGGGGTGGAAGCTATACATAAAGCATCAGCCTAAACTTGAGCAGCAGCCCCCCAGTTCGGAAAAGACTCAGTTAATGACTACAGGCTTCTCGGAGTTTGTCAGAATTAAAGGTGCTAACCTTAGTCCCGATAAGTTTGGCATTCCTGACTATGTTGACCGTAGATTTGTGAACGCCTAGAAGAAAAGATTTGGCCGTTACAGACATATTCACTCCCAAATAGGCCTGAATATGGCATCTATCTTCCAAGGCTAGCCTTCGGTATTTTTGCATTTGCAACTCCCTTTTTGTTTGGCGATGAAAATGAGTACCGAATGGTTGACCTTTTTTCATTACGCCAGGAGTTGCACTGGAAATCTGATTCCGGGGGCGTACCTTTTGGCTTACTCGTAGACGATGAGTGCGTCGAGGTCTCGCCAGGTGTTGGCATGATTTTGTTTGGGGGTCGCTCTTCCGCGAATGGACCTAAGGGATCTGGATTCTGTGTCGTAAGTGAAGACCAGGTCATTTACCAGACGCCGGATCAGCCAGCTTGAGGGCTGCATAATGACCTGTAAGGTGGTGGGGTCCTCTGCTTTATCGGACTTAAACAGGCGAAAGCCTATGGACTCACCCCTATCCCAAGCTGCAAAGTGGATTTGGACCCTTTCGCCAGCTTCGATTTTATCCCAGTGCTTAAGGATCATGCCTGGAAGTGAGGGGCCAACCACCAGGTTGCCTGGGTTTTTGGCCTCTTTGCTTTTAGCTTCACCCTTGCTGTTGACCCCCGAGAACTTAACCCCTGCCTCTTGCACCTCAATGGTGGATTTGAGGCCGAGTTGCTCCTGCTGGATTTCATAACGGATCAGCTCGCTATCTTTTAGGGTGGTGGCTTCCTTGATGGCGGTGGTGCCATCTGGGTTTACGTAGGTGGTAAAGATCAGTGTGAGATCCTCTTCTCTTTTAACTTCCGTCTGCTTGTTGAAAAGAAGATCTTGAGTGCGAAGATCTCGGACTTCGGCACGATGACTTTTGGCTGTTGCCGGAAGGGCAGAAAGAATCAGGAGGGATGCAGTGATGAAAAGCAAAGATAGAGTCTTCAGTTCAGGCCTCGCTGATTCGTATCTGCCTTATCGCTGCGGACTGTCCAAGAAAATGGAGCGGGTGAAGGGGCTCGAACCCTCGACCTCGACCTTGGCAAGGTCGCGCTCTAGCCAACTGAGCTACACCCGCAGTCAAAGAGAGCTTTTGTAAGTAGTCAGGTTCGGGTGGGAAGTCAATTTTTGAGTTGGCCCG
>CAYRIE010000303.1:0-1897 GCA_964424215.1 uncultured Pseudobdellovibrionaceae bacterium | reverse complement strand
CCGCAAGGCCCGGCCCCGGAAAGGGATGCCGGCCCAAAATTTCAGCCGGAAGTCCCAGCTGTTCACCCAACTGGCGAACCTCATCCTTAAAGAGTTCGCGAAAGGGCTCAAGGAGCTTAAGGTTCATCTTCTCTGGAAGGCCACCCACGTTGTGATGACTTTTGATCGTCACGGAGCCGCCCCGCGGGGAAACGCTTTCGATCACATCCGGATAAAGAGTTCCCTGGGCCAAAAACGCGATGTCTGCCCCCAGGCTTTTCACCTTCCTGTCAAAAACTTCAATGAACACGCGGCCGATGGTTTTGCGCTTTTTTTCTGGATCGCTGATGCCATCTAACTCTGACAAAAAGTCCTTAGCGGCATCCACAAAGTGAACATTCAAACCCAGATTTTCAAAAGACTTAAGGACTTTGGGCGCCTCTTGATAGCGCAAAAGACCGTTGTCTACGAACACGCAGTGAACTCTCTGGCTGCCAAGAATTTTTGTGAGCATGTAGGCCAGCACGGTGGAATCCACACCCCCGCTCAGGCCAACGAGCACCTGTCCATCACCCACTGTCTTTAGGACCGACTCCTTAAGCTCCTTAAGAATCTGCCCACTTTCCCAGTTCTTTTGAGCGCCGCAAACTTCAAGCGCGAAGTACTCAAGAACCTCACGCCCGTTTTCCGTATGACTCACCTCTGGATGAAACTGAACCGCAAAAAAGCCATCACCTTTTAAAGCCGCCGCATGACCGTGATCCGTTCGGGCCACAACTGTGAATTCATCAGGCACCTTCTCCACGACATCGCCGTGACTCATCCAGACCTCTTGCTCTAAGGGGAGGGAGCCGAGCTGCTCTGTCCAAGTTACCTTTTGACGGCCGAACTCTTTAACGGAAGCTGAGGCCACCTGACCGCCCAAATTATGAGCCATCAGCTGCATGCCATAACAAATCCCCATAAGAGGCGCGATTTGCCTAAGCTCTCTTACGTCCCTTTGGGGGGAGCTGGCCTCATGGACCGACTGCGGGCCACCACTTAAGACGATGCCGACCGGCTCCCATTCTTTTATTTTTTCAATAGGAGCATTGTAGGGCAAAAGCTCGCAGTAAATGCCAAGCTCACGAAACCTACGAGCGATCAGCTGGCTGACCTGACTGCCAAAGTCTAAGATGAGAAGTCCGTTTTTGCGCATGCCTATTACTCCAGTCGGTAGTTGGGAGCTTCTTTGGTGATATGCACGTCGTGAACGTGGCTTTCGCGAAGTCCCGAAGGGGAGATTCGCACAAACTTAGCTTTTTGGCGCATCTCTTCAACGCTATTAGCACCCACGTAGCCAAAACCTGACCGCAGGCCACCGGCCAGTTGATGAAGAATAGCGCTGGTGGCGCCTCTATAGGGCACCCGGCCTTCAATGCCTTCGGGGACCAGTTTGCTGTTGTCCACTTCGGCCTGGTTGTAGCGATCTTTGGCACCGCCCGCCATGGCGCCAAGACTGCCCATGCCGCGGTACACTTTATAGGTTCTGCCCTGATAGAGCACGGTCTCACCTGGCGACTCATCAGATCCGGCCAGAAGGTTACCTAACATCACGGAGGAGGCACCAAGGGCGAGCGCTTTACAGATGTCTCCTGAAAATTTAATGCCGCCATCTGCGATGATGGTTTTGCCCTTTTTCTGAGCCATTTTAGCGCACTGGTGAACGGCCGATGCCTGCGCCATCCCCACACCCGCAACCACCCTGGTGGTGCAAATGCTTCCCGGGCCCACTCCCACTTTCACCACATCGGCGCCAGCGTCCATAAGATCTGAGGTTCCCTCAGGGGTCACCACATTGCCGGCCACTATGATTAGATCTTTAAATTCGCCTCTCAGCCATTTAACCATCTGAAGCACGTTGGCTGAATGTCCGTGA
>CAYRIE010000302.1:0-1916 GCA_964424215.1 uncultured Pseudobdellovibrionaceae bacterium | reverse complement strand
CCTCCACCGTCAACACCAGAGATCCGCCGCCACATGAGACGTTGTTGCCACCTGCAGTTGGGGATGTATTATCCACTACGGGCGGAGTGTTCTTAGACAGATTGAAGCGGTGGCTGTCTTTAGTTAGTCCATTGGTGACTTCCACGTCCAGCTGATGATCGCCCGCTCCCACACTTAGGTTGGGAAGATCGTAAAAACCGTTGGGGCCTTTCTGGACCAAGACTCCATTGAGCATAAACGAGTAGCTCAGATTGTTGCCCGCACCCGAACCCACGGTGACGGCAAAGGTGGTCGTGCCTGAATGAGTGATGATGACCGGATCGCTCTTGGGTGTGAAGTCGACGATCTCCACGGCGCTGGTGATGTTATCTTCTGAATTCCCATCTTCGAGAAAACTAAAGGCGTCACCGCCGCCCGAACAAGACGACAGTAGGACAGCGCAAAGGGCAGATGTACTGGCTAAAAACCAGCTCCGCGCTCTTTTGTACCCCACACCATTCACCATCTAGCCCTCGCCCCTAAAGTTGTATACGAACACCGGCTACAATGCTCAGCTCCGAGCCCTGCCCATTGGAAGGGCCTGACAACATAATGTATCTGAGTTCACCTTTAAAACTGAGATCGCCTGGCAGAGCCCTAAGGACACCTGCGCTCACACCAAAACCTGCATAATGACTTCGCACCGATTGAAACTGCCGTTGGTGAAAACCAGCCCCTACATAGGGCTGCCACAACTCGCGCAGGCTGTACTGAATATTTCCTGCGCTCACCGGCTCCCCTCGCGAGAGCCTCGTTGGGAAATACACTCCCGTAAAATCAAATCCATAACTGAGCGATCCGCCCAGAATTTCTGAGGCCATCAGCGTGTAGCCGATGGAGGCTTCAAACTTTGGAACGATCTCTTGCCCGACGGCAAGACGGTAAGAGCCTAAGTTGGCCACATTGCCTGAATTTCCACCTGCCTTAGCCTCAACCAAAAAGCCCCCGGCCAAGACATCAAGGCCGAGCGCCTGCGCCGAGCCTGCGCCCAGCAGAACTAGGGCAAAGACTACTGGTAGTAAGATGTGCCGCTTAGGACGCCAGCTGAACATCTTCAGACTCATCTGTACTGGCTGCATGTTGCTCCTCAGGCTGCGGTGCTAAATTCTGGGGCGGAATAATTTCAGCGTACACCCGTCCCATCATCTCACGGATGTGACCGATGGAAGCTGGGCTGGGATGATTTTGATCAAAAGCTTTGAGCTGCTCGTAGTACATGAACTTTTGTTTGGCGGTCAAATGACTCTCCAGCTTGATCCGCAAAGTTTTTGGCACGTTAAACATGCTTAGGGCCACATCTCTTAGAGAAACTTTGCTTAAAAGACCTTTGATCTGCCAGTCCTCGCCTTCTAGCAAGACATAAAAAGGCGGACGAATCGAGTGCAGTTCATCATCGAGAATGCGATAGATGTCGCGCTCTTCTTCAATGGAGGCGACCTTCAAGTAATCTAAAAGGTCTTTTTCGCGGCGGTAGCTCTCTAAGGTTTTAAATGAAAACTTTGGAGTCAGCTCCAGCGCCTTAGCCAGATACTTTGTGGCGACCTCCTCAGATAGCGGCTTAACCTCCTCGGTGGAGTCCAGGAGCTTACCCCATGAGCCTGGAAAGGCTTCCCTGGCCATGGGTATAGAGACAAACCGAGGCAAACTCTGCAGAAGCGCAAAGGCCTCCTGCTGACTTATGGACCTTAAGAACTCTGGACCCTTGTTCTCAAGACGCCAGGTTTGAATTCTAAGATCTTCCCATGCCCTGTGCACACTCTCTGGCCGCAACCGTTGAAGCTTCTCAATCACGTGCAGACATTCCGGCCCCAGGGTGCCGGGCTCTGCAAAGGCCTTAAACCAGTCACGAGATCTGCCAAGAGAGAAGATTTTGCGCT
>CAYRIE010000301.1:0-1925 GCA_964424215.1 uncultured Pseudobdellovibrionaceae bacterium | reverse complement strand
CAGCCAAGGTGGCCGGCTGAGCCCGCTGGGGTCTTGCTGGAGCTGAGCCTTGGGGGAGCATGTTCCCACGCGAATGCAAAATGATAAGGTCTGAGACCATCCAGGCTGAGAAGAGCAGAAACAGGAAAACAGACAGAGAATTCCAACGGGCGGTCTCTGGGCTGCTCACCATTTTGCGTAAAGATTGTTGAACTGGCACTTTGACCTCGTTGCCTTAACCTGCTGAAAAACGCCATCTGGACCCCTCCATCTTAGCAAAGGGACCAGCAGGCTTGCAGAAAAAAATTTAGTCTTTTTAGTGGTTTGGCAGAAAAGTCCACCTTCTAGACCTTTCGCTGGGCCGTCCCTGCCCCTTAGTCTAAGCGCTCCCTAAATCACCGAATGTAAACTTTGCTGTTAAGTGGCCAGCTAAGTAAAAAGTACAGTTTACAGAGCTCACTTGTAGAAAAGGGCAGCAGAGCTGCTGCGCCGGAAAAAATCGCGACAGCGAATTTGCAATTGGTTTACAAAGGTTTTTGAGGGATCCGCTTGGAAGGCCAAGCAGATGTTCAGCGGGGGAGGGGTTTCCTTGGAAAAGGCTCTGCTTCTATTTTCACCGGCCAGCGTGCTAGATGAGGAGCGCGTCCGCCGGGCAGCACTAAGGGTTCCTGAAGTGACCATCCCTCTGAAAGCTGCCCAAAAATTCCTCGATCGATTTTCTCCTTTAGAGCTTGATTTGATCAACCTAGCGGGCGGCTCCAGTGAAGAGTTTCAGGCGCAGACTCTGGCCAGACCCTTGGTGCTAGCTCTTATGCAGTGGGGCCTCTACCAGCGGCTTATGAGCCGAACTTCGCACCGTTTTGACTGGCTCGTGGGCGAGACGGGTGATCAGAGCGTGATGAACCTCGTTCTGGAACGGGTCACTCTTTCTGAGTTTTTGTGGCAGTCGCCAGCTCTAGAAAGTACAGAAACCCAGGTAGGACTGCCCAAGCCCAGTGTCTCCGCTTCTAAGTTTCAGATTTTCTCACTACAAATCGATCCAGGTGAGAGCGAGCCTGTTTTCAGAGAGCTAGGCGATCCCTCGGCGGATAGATGGAGCCTGGTGGAAAGCTGTATCTCGCGGCTCGGAGCCGAGAGGGTGGTCACAGTGGGGCCCGCTACGGATTTTTCTGAGGGTCTTCTCAAGCAGAGGCGGCTGATGGAATTTGATCTAGTAGAGTCAGTGGAGCTCGATCCGCAACTGCATTGGTTCTGGGCGGACTCCAGAAGGCCTCAGACGCTTTAAAGTAGAGTTGGAAGTTCAAAGTCGGGCGGTCCCGCCCAAGGGTTCGGGCGCAGGAACGGATGCAAGTCCACATGCGGTCGCAAAACGGCATAAAATCCATAAGGTAGCCGAGAGTTAATAAACCACTGAGGTGGTCTACGGGCAAAATCCCCTTCATACTGAGGGTAGACCAAAAATTCCTTAGGTCCGGTCCGGGCCCAAGCTTCTCGCACTAAGGTGTAGAAGATGTCGGGATTGTCAAAGTAGATCGACAAGAGGTGAACAAGGTTGAGAGCCTCGCCCTCAGCTGCTAGAGGCCGCGTTAGCCCCAGCATGCGGCCAAGAGAGAGTCCCTGATGCAGTTGTAAAGACCGGTCGTGATAGGTGTCCACGATTTGATTCTGAATAGATTTTGGCCACCACATTCCAAGACAACCCACAATCTTTCCGTGACTGTCCCTTGCCACTAGAAAGTCTTCGAGGTTGAGGCCCGGAAAGCGCTTCATTTTTTCAATGAAACGCTCGGCGCTCACCGGCATGTGCAGCGTCGAATCTCGTTGGCGCAGCTTTATGTAGGCCACAAGCTCTTCCGTATCTTCCAGCCGAAGTGGCTGAGTCTTGAGGGTCGACAGGGGCCTAGGTGCCCAGGGCCACATCCCATGTAGAGCCACGACAAAAAACT
>CAYRIE010000300.1:0-1933 GCA_964424215.1 uncultured Pseudobdellovibrionaceae bacterium | reverse complement strand
ACCCAAAGCCGACTCCCTGGCAAGATTCCAGTCGTCAGGAAACTTCATCACCGAACCGAGCGCCACCTCGTCGACCTTTTTTCCTTCAAGGCCAAACTTGTCCACAAGGCCCCTTAGGGCGCGAGTCATCAAAGTCTGGTTAGTGTCGTTCACATAACCGGTGAAGGATTTCATAAAGGGAATTCTTGTGCCACCTACGACGACTACTCTGCGCATAACGATCCTTTCTGCGATCTTAAAACTCAGAAATAAAGGCTACCAAACCTCAGTTAAAAAAACTACTTGGCCCAAGTGACAGCAAAAACTTATATCTAACGCTCCACGCTACAGAGCGGCAGCTGCTAAGAGCGGGCTTGGAACTTCGTAATCAAGATTGGGCCCGAGCCAGCGCTCAGCGACCTCCAAGGTCCAGCCCTTTCTTTTGGCATAATCAGCCACCTGATCTTTGCCGAGCTTGCCTACCTGGAAGTACTTAGCGCTCGGGTGGTGGAAAAAGTAACCTGAGACTGAAGAGCCCGGCCTCATCATGTAGGAGTCAGTTAACTCTACCCCGATGCGCGATTTTACCTGGAGCAGCTCCCAGATCTTGCCCTTTTCCGTGTGATCGGGGCAGGCTGGGTAGCCCGGAGCTGGCCGAATGCCGCGGTATTTTTCCCGCACCAAATCTTCTAAAGAGAGGTTCTCTTCTAGGCCCGCCTCAAGCCGAACTCTTAAATGCAGCCATTCGGTGCAAGCCTCCGCCAGGCGGTCTCCAAGAACCTTCACCATGATGGCGCCAAACTCATCTCCCTGACTTTCAAGAAGGTGTGAGAACTCCTCCACTTTGCTGCCCATGCTCACCACAAAGGCCCCGATGTAATCTGTTTGGCCAGAGGCTTTAGGAGCTATGAAATCCGCTAGGCACTGATAACTAGCGATCTTGGCGCCGCCCGGCTTTTCTTTCTGCTGACGTAAGAAGTTAAAAGTTTCAAAGTGCTGGCCGTTAGACAAAAGTTCAACATCGTCATCCTCAGACCTTGCTTCAAAAAACTGATAGATGGCTTTGGGCTCAAAGATGCGCTCGCTGACGATGCGATTCAAGTAGTGCTTACCGTCGCGGAAAAGCTCTTTGGCCTGCTCCCCGTACTTGGGATGATCAAAGATCCCAGGATAGGCCCCTTTGAGCTCCCACGACCAAAAAAACGGGCCCCAGTCGATATATTCGGCAATCTCTGCCAGATCTATTTTGTCCAGCACCTGGGGAGCTAAACTTGCGGGCTGAGCTAAGGTGCGCTCGGAAAATTCAAGCTCAGCCTTGCCCTCACGCGCCCGCTGAAGACTTAAAAGTGGAGCCTTGTCTCGCTGGGACTTTTCGTGAGCTTCTTTAAGGCTTTTATTTTTCGCTTTCACATCCTCAAGGAACTGAGGACGGGACTGGGGATTAAGAAGCGCATTGCACACCCCCACCACCAAGGAGGCATCGGCCACATGGAAAACTCCCGCGCTCGAGTGGGGCGCGATCTTTAAAGCTGTGTGCAATTTGCTCGTGGTTGCGCCGCCAATTAAGACGTCCGTTGAAATCCCTTGCCGCTGAAACTCACTTACGTTGTAGATCATCTCATCAAGTGAAGGTGTTATCAGCCCGCTAAGCCCGATAAAGTTCGCTCCGCGCGCCTTGGCCTCTTCAATGATTTTCGAGCAAGAAACCATCACACCCAGATCGTGGACCTCATAGCCGTTGCACCTGAGCACCACGCTGACAATGTTTTTGCCGATATCGTGAACGTCGCCCTTAACCGTTGCGATAACAACAACGCCGTTGCTCCGGGAGGTCTCATCTACGACCTCATCTTCCATAAAGGGCGTTAGGTGCCCCACAGCCTTTTTCATGACCCGGGCGCTTTTAACCACCTGGGGCAAAAACATTTTTCCTTCTCCGAAAAGCTGTCCCACG
>CAYRIE010000299.1:0-1954 GCA_964424215.1 uncultured Pseudobdellovibrionaceae bacterium | reverse complement strand
GCGCCTTCCACCTTGTCCGGATCGCCAGGACCGTTGGAAAGTATCAGGGACGTTAAACCCAGCTCGCGCACCGAAGCAGCTGAGGTCTCAGCCGGGAGCCGGTGCACCCTTTGACTTAAACGAAGAGCGTTCTGGATGATGTTTTCTTTGCAACCAAAATCAAGCACACCCGTCACCGGTCCACCTGGCGCTTGACCCTCTAGCGTGAGGGGCGCATTGCAGCTGGCATGCAAGGTCCAGTCTTCTTCCTGGATCTTGCGAGAGGCCTCAATAAGCTTAAGTCCTTCCGCAGCAGCTTGCGCGCGGTCCGCAACAGGTACCAGTGCGCCCCACTGTGAGCCCTGCTCTCGCAAGTAAATCACAAGGCGGCGGGTGTCGATTTCCTTAAATGCAGGAACGCCGTGTTCGCCTAAAAGGTTCAGCCAGGAGCTTTCATCAGCAGAGTTTTGGATATCCAGCGCTGCAAAGCCCTGAATCCAAATTCTGTCAGATTGCCACACGTCCCGCTGGATGCCGTAGTTGCCCTGCTGGGGCGCTGTCATCACAAGAATCTGCTGAAAGTAGGAGGGATCTGTTGCGATCTCTTCGTAGCCGGAATGAGAGGTGTTAAAAACCACTTCACCTGCACGGGCTTCCCCGCCTAGGAACTTGCCCGGAAAGCTGGCGCCGTCCTCTAAAATCAGAAAGCCATCTTTCCAACTCATCACGATTTACGCCTTTGTCTTAAGAAGACCTCAAAAAGGGCCATACGCACATAAAGCCCATTTTCCACCTGCTCCAAAATTTTGGATCGGGGGTCATTATAGGCCTTTTCAGAGATTTCAACACCCCGATTTACGGGGCCCGGATGAAGTATCAAGGCATCCTCTTTAAGGTCAGCCCGTGCCTCATCACTTAATCCATACATTTGAAGAAAGTTTTCTAAATCACCAGCCGTTTTAGCTGCCTGACCCTTGTGGCGCTCCCGCTGAACCCTCAGCACCATGCAGGCGTCCGCCCATCTTAGCGCCTCACTTCGGCTGGAGAAGGTTTTAAGGTTCAGCGCGCTCCCTTTAGGCGCTAGCTCAGGGGAGCTGAACCAGCCCACCTCACAGCCCAGCTGCTGCAAAAGAGCCCAATTAGATGACGCCACTCGGCTATAGCGTAGATCACCGAGCATCAGAACTTTGCGCCCTTTGAGGGAGCCAAAGTGTTTCCAAAGAGTGTAGGCATCAAGAAAGGCCTGAGAGGGATGCTCAAGCGCCCCCCAGCCGCCGTTCAGAAGCGAGGCGTGGCGCAGCTGCGGAGCCAGGGTGTCCAGATTCAAGTCCTCCGGGCACCTAACGACAATAAAGTCCGGCTTCAGTCGATCTAAGTTCAAAAGAGTGTCTTCCAGCGTCTCCCCTTTGGATAAACTGGAGGCGCTCTGACTAAATACATTCACCCTGTGACCTAGGCGCTGTGCAGCCATCTGAAAGCTCATGCGCGTTCTTGTGCTTGGCTCAAAGAAAGCTAAACAAACAACAATGTTAGGGGAGCTGCCAAGAGAGTTCAGCTTCCCGGTTTCAAATTGTTGAACCAAGGGAAAAAAATCTTCTTCAAGGAGAAGGGGCAGGTCGGTGACCCTAATAAGATGTGACCCGATTGACATTAGAGGAGACAGTATCGGAGGAGCTCGGAGCTGTCAAAGGCCCTAACTATTTCAGCTGCTTGAAAATGCGGTGCCACCGTACCTGGGGAAGCCGTGAGAGGGATTTAGGCCCCTCCGTGCTCCAGAACAGCCAGCGCGCCTTGGCCTCAAGGTGCTTTACAGGCACAAAGCCCCAGTACCTTGAGTCGTAACTGCGCGATCGATAATCCCCGAGGACAAAAACGTGGCTGGGCGGCACAACCAGCGGCCCAAAGGACTGATGCGCCTCTAGTGGGACATAAATTTCCGCGGTCCACCACGGGAAGCGCTCCACCAATCGCAGAG
>CAYRIE010000298.1:0-1963 GCA_964424215.1 uncultured Pseudobdellovibrionaceae bacterium | reverse complement strand
GATATCTCAATAAGAGACACCAACAAGGACGTGTGTGATGAGATATCTAATATTTCTGTGCTTTTTGACCTCTGGGTGCGCGCTTTCCCCTGTCGGCCCTCTCGATGGACTGGACGGCGTTCATAGACGGCCCGCCGCTTTGAGCTTGCCACCCCCTCCCGCTCCGCGCCCCACAAAAGCTTTCACTCAGGTTAAGACTGAAGACATTCACCTGGGAATGGGCGCTGAGAATGTGCGAAATTTGTGGGGTCGCCCCGAAGAAATTCAGTTTGCTGGCGCCACACCGGGGGGCTATCAGCGGTGGGTCTATGTTAAGGATATCCCCACATCGGATGGATACGTTCGGCAGCGCCGCATAGTGTACTTTGAAAGGAACCGCGTGGTGGGCTGGGAGACTCAAGGGCTTTAGGCGTGGGCGTCTTCCCAGGTCCGTCCCCAAGAGACGTTGGCTTTAAGGGGCACCCGCAGATCAGCACAGCTCTCCATGGTTGATTTCACAAGACGAGCTGCATCTTCGATTACGTTTTCATCGACTTCAAATAAAAGTTCGTCATGCACCTGAAGGAGCAGCTCTCCGGGAACCTGCCCATTCACCTCCACCATGGCCAGCTTCATAATATCACTTGCCGTCCCCTGGATGGGCGCGTTGATAGCGGCTCGCTCACCAAACCTGCGCTGCATGGCATTTGAGGATTTCAGCTCCGGCAAAATTCGGCGTCTGCCAAAAAGGGTCTGGACGTACCCTCTTTCTTTGGCTTCAACCACCACCTCTTGCATGTACTCTGCCACCTTGGGGAATCTTTGAAAGTACCTTTGGATGATGGCAGATGCTTCCTCGCGGGGAATCTTTAAAGTCTCCGCCAGGCCATAAACTCCCTGCCCGTAGGCGATACCAAAATTCACTGCCTTGGACTTTCGCCGCTGCTCGGAGGTGACCTCAGGCAGTGGAACTTCAAAGATCTCACTTGCCGTCGCTGCATGAATATCAAGGTCTTTTTCGAAGGCCTCAACCAGGCCTGAGTCCCCGGTGATGTGGGCTAAAATTCGAAGCTCGATTTGGCTGTAGTCCACTGACAGCAAGAGCTTGCCTTCTCCTGCCTGGAAGGCGGCTCTGATCTTGCGGCCCCGCTCGGTGCGAATAGGGATGTTCTGAAGGTTGGGCGTAAAGCTTGAGAGCCGACCCGTAGCCGTGCTGGTCTGACTGAACTCCGTGTGCAGCCTCCCCGTCTGGGGATTTACTAAGTCAATTAAGGAGTCCGTGTACGTTGATTTAAGTTTCGCGAGCTCTCTGTAGTCTAAGATTCTCTCAGCGATGGGATAGGTAGCTGCAAGCTTGGCTAACACTTCAGAATCGGTGGAGTACCCGGTTTTGGTTTTTCGGCCCTTAGGAAGAGCAAGCTTTTCAAAAAGGACTTCGCCTAGCTGCTTGGGGCTTGCCAGATTAAACTCCGTTCCTGCCAGCTGGAAAACTTCTTTACTTACCTTTGCCATTTCTTCGGCGAGCTGAGCAGAAAACTCTTTAAGATAGCTTGTTTCAAGGTGAATCCCCCGCTTTTCCATACGGTAAAGGATGGACACCGTGGGCAGATCCAAAACGCGCAGGATCTTATCCATCGAGAGCTCATGAATTTGGGCTGAAAGAATCTCCTTTAGCTCCATGTGGGCCTGAAGAAGCCGGCCCGGACGTGCGAACTCCGGAAGAGCTTTGCCAAAGAAAGTTTGATAGGTGGCGCGAAAATCAGCGACCACCCCGCCCTGAACATTGTAGGCCGCAAGCTCAGAGTCCCACTCGGCCACACCGTCTTTAATTCCAAGTGCGTGCCAACAGCCCTTTAGGTCAAAGCCCTGCCACTTTGGCAGCGGACCCGCCTGATCCACACAAAGTCCGGTGGTCTCCTCTGTGCACCCAAGAACCTCTTTTTCATCACTGAAGTATAGGCCGCGGTCTGTTTTGATAATCCAG
>CAYRIE010000297.1:0-1981 GCA_964424215.1 uncultured Pseudobdellovibrionaceae bacterium | reverse complement strand
GAAAAGGACCAAGAGGAAGTGCGTTTTCTGTTAGATCAGATCTTGGACTTAGAAATTGGTGAACCCTATGAGAGCAATAGTACGGGATGGGGAGGCGCACTGTTGCCAGATGGCTCGTTTCGAATTCCAGAAAATGAGCGGATTTATCCGCCGGGCTATTTGGAGCGCCGGCGTCAGCAGCAGGTAGAGGCTGTTCAGTAAAGCGCGCGTGGGAGGATCTAGTGAATCGTAAACTTTCCCGTAAGGTGGGCATTGTTTTGGAGCATGCTCTCCAGCTGAAAGGACAGCTCAGCCGCATTTTTTTCGCCCCGCCTCTCTAGGTACTGAGTGGCGCCAAAAAGCACCGGGGTGCGGCCCATCTCTTCTCCGCGCCACAGCTCGGTGTCGGTCACATCGACCACGCGCTCAAGCCATGAGATAAATTTGTCGAAGTCTTTGCGCTCGGCCTCAGTCCACTGCGAGGACAAGCTGTCGACCAGCTTCTTTTTTTGCTTATCCTCAATGCTGTTCAAATCCAAAATCGCAGCCTCAAGATAATTTTGCTCCATAAGGGTCATCTCAGCTTTGTTTTTGCCATAAAACTGACCCAACCTGCAGCAGAGCGTGTGCTGTGATTTGTAGCCGTGCTCTTTGAGCTTATCCAAGCTCTGAATTTTAGGAAGATCATGCAGATAGAGGTAGCTCTGAATCAGCTGCGTCTCTTCTTTCCAGGGACCAAACATCTCAGGGATTTCCTGGCGGATCAGATCATAAAGTCCAAACAGCCGCGAGCGATGGGCGTGAACGGCTCTATAAAAATAGAGCACCTCAACGGTGAGCTTGCATTTGCAGGGCGCTTCGCAGTGGGGGATGGGGTGCATAGTCATTGGGCTTGATCCTCCTTGCCCTCTTAACAAGGCAACAATCATACCATCTCTAATCTGTTTTGAAGCGCACCGAGTCGTTAGCTTTGTGGACACTTTTACGCAAAAAAGAGCGCCCCTAGAAACGCTCCTCTTTAAGGTGCCACCTTAAGATAATCGATGCGGCCCACAACCCTGGCTTGCTCGACCGGGTCGTACACTACGAAGTGCAGACTAAAACCAACCTCAGTCTTAACGACATAAACGGTCGTCCAATCGGAGGTGGCCTCATACACTCCACGCGCCACCCGGTTGCCATTACTAGCTTGCAGGTGCTCTGAAATCAGCGTGAGATCAGCAAAGTAATCCTCGCGTACGGTCACAAACTGGTTAGAGTCAATTTCGCCTACGTAGCTATAACGATCTGAGGGGACGGGGTAGGGCCGGATTTCAACTCGTTGATGCAGAAGAAAAGAAAAGCCAAGCTCAGCAAGTTGGGCGCCTGAGGTCATTTCACCTGTGATGTGGTCCTGCTGGGGTTGGACCGAGCCATTGACCGCCAGATCATGCCGAATTTCTCCCGAGTAGGAGGGGCCTCCGCCGGTGGAATCTATTTTAAAACCGAGCCGCTTGACCTCGTAAACGCCCGCGCCAAGGTCTGCTGCCGTGTAGTCACGAAGGAAGGGGCTTTCCCGATGCGGCAAGCCGATATCAAAAATGTCCACCCCATCGGGTGAGCCTACTTGGTCCTTTTTTCCGCAGGCCGATAGGGCCACCAGAAGCAAAATCACAAAGCCTAGCAGGGTCATGGATCTACCGAGTACCATCTCAAACTCCCTTAAAACATTCACTGTTTCTCAGCTTATCTCTCGCAGGAAGCGTGCCAAAATTGGGCCCAGGCCGAGCAGCCCGCTATTTCACCTAGAGCCACCTCAGCCCACAAATCCGGCGCAATTTCTTCAGGTGGGCGGGCCCAAATGGGCACTTCAGGGCGCATTTCAGTGCGACTTGGCCGTGACTTCCGCCCCCAACCGGTGCTAGAACCCCTAACTTCCATCGTGAAAAAAGGCTCTCTTTTGAGCCGCAGTGCCGGAGAGGTGGCCGAGTGGCTGAAGGCGCACGCTTGGAAAGCGTGTTTA
>CAYRIE010000296.1:0-1996 GCA_964424215.1 uncultured Pseudobdellovibrionaceae bacterium | reverse complement strand
GGCTAAGGGCGAAAGTCCCGAAGAGAAAATCAATCCTGAGGTTAACATTCGTATCCCAGCGCTCATCCCCTCGGACTATGTTCCTGACCTCAGGGTCCGCCTGAGCCTTTATCGTAGGCTTTCCATGGTGGAAACTGCTGACGACTTAGACATAATCGAGGACGATCTTCGCGATCAGTTCGGGCCTATACCTCAGGAAGTTCTCAACCTGATGGGTATTATGCTCATCTGTGCTGTTTGCAGAGAGCTTGGAGTTAAAGAAATTGCCTCAGGCCTAAAGTCGGTCACGCTCAGCTTTAGTGAGTCAACCCGGCTTAACCCAGCCGATGTGGTGGCTTTAGCTCTGAGCGAGCGGCAAAAGTTTAGCCTCACCCCCGACAACCGTTTGATTGTAAGGACCGACCCTAAAGACTGGCCGCTCATCCTCGATGAGCTGATGGCTCTAAAGAGGCTTCTGCCCTCTGACTCGTAGGACGGATGTCCAGCCCGCAGGATCCTTTATGATGTTGAGCTAAGGCTTGATAGACTTTAAGAGTGCGGCTTCTCACTCTTTTCTTTTTTTGCACCCTGACTGCAGTGGTCTCTTTGGGACAGATCCAGAAGTGGCCCAAATCTCCACAGCAGCTACTTGCTGGGATGACACCAGAACAAAAGGTCGGACAACTTTTGTTTTATGGTTTTCCTGGCAGCACACTTGAGCCCCGCTTGAAATCACTCATTCAAAAATATCAGCCGGGCGGCTTGATAGTTTTTAGCCACAACATACAGTCAGCCCTTCAGATTGCACATCTGAACCACGGCGCGCAAAAGCTTGCCGAGACCCCAATGTTTATCGCTGTCGATCAAGAAGGTGGGGATGTCTCGCGCATTAAAACCTACCCTCCTCTTCCCAGTGCCCTGGCGCTCGGCGGAACGGAGAGCGAGGAGCTGGCTCTATTAGCCGGGCAAGAGTCAGGGCGGATTTTAAAGAGCCTTGGATTCAATATGAATCTTGCCCCGGTAGTTGATGTCGTCGATCCCACTCGCTCATCTTTTTTAAGAACAAGAAGCTTTGGCCACGATGCCAGATCGGTCTCCAAACTCACGTTGGCTTTTAGCCAAGGGCTGCTTCAGGCAGGAGTGCTCCCCACTTTAAAACACTTTCCGGGGCACGGCGCCTCGCCTGCCGACTCCCATAATGTTCAGCCCACTATAAGTGTCGAAAGATCTGACCTGCTAGGGCGCGATCTTTTGCCCTTCGGATTTCTACTTAAACATTTAAAGGTGCCACCTGCTGTAATGGTGGCCCATGTGGGTTACCCAAGCCTTGATGAGTCGGGCACTGCGGCCACCTATTCTGAACCGATTGTCAGGGGCCTGCTTCGCAAAAACCTAGGTTTTGAGGGCCTTGCGATGACCGATGACCTGGAGATGTCCGGAGCAGATTTAGATTTGGATGTCTCAGAGCGAGCTGTTCGCGCCTTCTTAGCCGGCAACGACCTTTTGATGGTGGTCTGGACAGCCGCTGTGAAAGATAAGGTCTTTGAGGGCCTCCTTGAGGCCGTGAAGACAGGACGAATTACCGAGAAACGGCTTGATGAGAGCGTGCTGCGGATACTCACCGCCAAAACTAAAATGGGCCTTTTCACTGAGCCAGCTTCCCCCAACCGCGCCAGCATTCAGGCCGCACTCAGCAGCCCAGGCCTTAAGACACTCTCTCAGTCGGTGATACTTTCCTCTTTGAAAAAATCTATTCCCAATCATGTGCTGACCTCGCTCCAAGAAAGTGAAGGCCCCATCCTTATCGTGTCGGCAAAAAAGTCCATTTATGCGGGCTTAAAAGAGTTGGGCCGTGGACGCTCCATCGGTCACAAAAACTTTGCCGAGTGGTCCGCTCAGGATCTGACGAGTTGGCTGAGGCGCCATCCCGCCGGGTGGGCCATCGTCCATGTGGCGGGAAAATACTCCGGCGAGTGGACTTCCCCGGTCCCACCGGATGTGAGAGGTCGCATTGTCA
>CAYRIE010000295.1:0-2008 GCA_964424215.1 uncultured Pseudobdellovibrionaceae bacterium | reverse complement strand
ATGCGATCGTTGGGCAAAATTTCATTTGATTTTGCAGCAGCTCCGCCCGGAACCAGCTGCTCAACTACAGTGAATCCGTCCTGACTGCTGAGGGTGGCACCGATGCCTTCTAACTGAAGGCGCATTTGGATTTCAAAGTCCTCGAGCACGTAAGCGGAAAAGTAACTGGAGTGAGGGTCCATACCGCGAGCAAATGCATCTAGATATTCTGAGAGAAGATCCTCTTGGCTCTGTTTTTTCAAACGAGTGATCGCGCGCTCGTAGCTTCGGATCACGTGCTTTTTCCCCTCCTCAAGATCCAGCCCCGTGGCTAACTGGTTGGAGATTTGAAACTGCAAGTAATCGGAGTGGAAATCTTCAGCTTCTTTTTTGGTCTTGGGGTGCTTGCGGCTTTCGGCATCCAAAACAAGGGTGGTGTCTTTATTGTATTTGAACTTGGGGCCTAAGGTTTTTTTGACAAACTTCAGGCGATCTTCCATGCGCTCAACAAAGAGGTTATTAACCTTGGCAAGGCTGTCGCACTTACCGGCCTCAATTTCACCAAAAATTCCCTTCAGGCTCTTCTTCATGCTCTCAACATCTGAGGTGAGCAGATAGATCTTAAAAGGATCGAACTTTTTCACGTACTGATCCACCGTGCGCGCTTCAAGTTCAGGCGTGAACTGTTTGTGCTGGATGTGGTAGTTCAAAAACCCACGGGAGATGTCGTGCAGGTGTTTGCAATCGAGCGTGAGGGAAGCAAAAGAGCCAGGGCTAGAGTTGCGCTGAGCCTCCACAGGAGAGACGTGGTAAAGCAGCAGTCCAAGTCCCAGGAGAACTCCTACAGCTGCGGCAGGCCATGCTTTGATTTTCTTCATGCCTAGGTTCCTTTCTAAAGTCTTCGGCTATTCTAACGCAAAAGGTGGTGTAAAGGTATCGGAGGGAAGGCCCTCCATACTGTAAAAAAACTTAGTATAATCCGCACTTGGGGCGATGCATCATCTCAGAAAAGCGGCAGCTGCCTTAGGGAGGGAGCTTTGTCGAGGCGCTTGGAAAGCCCATCGGGCGTGACTTCCCGCTTGATGCAGTAGTCTGGCCCACTTTCTATCACAAAAAAGGACAGGTGCGGGTACTCAGACTTTAGGCTGGTCATCTCAGCCGTGATCAGCTCAAGGTTGTGCAAGTCATCATCTGACATCCCGAAGCGGTGGGGCCTATCCTCTCCGTAAAGCTTTAAGGCCTGCTCAACAGAGGCACGGATGGCGGCGCGCTTGAGCTGCGGAACATCGGCTGTTGGCAAATCCGGTAGGAGCGCTCTCTGCACCTGAGGGTGCGTAACAGGGTACACCGACAGGTAGTTGGGGTTTTTCCTCAGGTGACCCATTCGGACCAGGCGCTCAATTCCCTGCTTCACCGTCTCGGGCGCGTGTCCCCTGGCTGTGATCACGGAGACTGGCCTTGAGTTATAAACTGCATGATAAAAACAGTCCCACGAAGGACCTTTCCACTCCAGATCTGTCCTATCCAGAAGCTCATCCATCTCGGCGATAAACGATTGGTTTCTTCTTAAAAGCCGCTCTAACAAGGAAAAATTTTGATCGCGGAAGTTGCGAAAGCTCCCCACCCTGTCGTCATCCACCAGCTCATAATCTTTAAAGTCCCCGTCACGACCCAGCAGCGGCCTTACCCTAGCGTACTCTCCGCTTTGCACCGCCAGCTCTTCGCCCGTTTTTTTGTGAAATAGATAGATCGGAGTGGTTAGAAACAGGATGTTATCGTCAAAATCAAAAAAGTAGAAGCTGCGCCCACCGAGCGCGTAGTTTCGATCCCGATACTCAGGGTGGGGAATCGGCAATCTGACTTGTTCTTTTTTCTGAATGTCCCCGCCCCGCAGACCTTTAAAGATCCTCACCATAGTCTGGTATTAATCATGAACCTGGCGAAACCTCAAGAAATTTACTGCTTTGCATCACTGGCCAGGTCCGCACCGCCCGCCTTACGAACCACGGTGCGCGTTTTCACCGAGGGG
>CAYRIE010000294.1:0-2025 GCA_964424215.1 uncultured Pseudobdellovibrionaceae bacterium | reverse complement strand
TTTTCCTGGCTCCTTTAAAACCGAAGCCTCACCCCACCGTTTTAAAAACTCATCAAAGGGAAGATCCACTCCAATAGCCTTCAAGGCGGTCCAGCTTTCCTTCTGAGCCGCAGGCAGCAAGGTCTCAAACGTGTTCAGAAGAGTGTCATCCAAATCAAATACGATCACTTGCAAAGGCTTCATAACTTAAGGCCCTGCCGCCTGGCCTCTTTGTCTGTCCAAAAAAGCCAGGGGATCGCGGGTCCAAAGCGCTGCCAGCTCTGCTCGGGGTTTTCCCCCTCCTTCTCCTCAATGCAGAGCACGGGAATCTTTAGCGCGTGCCAGCCGTAGGAGCCCAAGCTGCCGGGCGTAGAATATCCGATATCAGAAAGCAGCTCATAGCCAGTCGCTGCGGCCAGCTGGTTCACCTCAGCTAGGGGCTTGTCACCGGTAAGAACCAAGCAGGGATTCCAGGAGTGGGCGTGAACTAAAAGGGAGGTGGGGGTTTTCTTAAGCCATGCTATCAAGCCCTTGGTTTCTGGCTCGCTCGCAGGTGCGGGTCCCGGATGATAGCGATCTGCTTTGGACTCGCTTGACCAGTCCTGCGATGGGAAATTGCGATTGAGGTCTACGCCCCGTCCGTTGGTTCGCGTCCGGGCGATATAGCCGTCGAGATTAAGGCATTCGATCAACCACCAGGGTTTAACAAGGCTTGCCTCCACGCTCTGTAACCAGGTCAAGGTCTTTTGGGCGAGCCAAACGCCCTCAGGTTCATCGCCGTGGACGCCTCCAATAAATCCCACCGTGGGGCCGGGTGGCGCCGAGCCTGTCGGCCACGAGGTGTGAAGGGCGATCGGCCGGCCTAAAGCGGTGTTTGCGAGGTGCTGTTGATGCATAGGTATATTTAAGGTCTTCTTGACCTTTTTGTCGAGAGCAGCTTACCTAACCAGCATGAGCGAGCTCAAATTTACATCCATTGTTTTGGCGGCTGGTCAGGGTCAACGCATGAAGACTTCTTTGCCTAAAGTCCTCCATCCAGTGGCCGGAGTTCCCATGATCGCTCGCGTTCTGAAGACGCTGGCCTCTGCTGGCTCCGAGGAGACCAGAGTGGTGCTCGGGCATGGGGAAAAGCTCGTGCGCAAGGTGGTAGAGCCCCTTGAGGGGATTTGTTTCCTGCAGCGCAAGCAGCTTGGAACCGCAGATGCCGTTAAAAGTGCGCAAGTTGAAACTCTTGAGGGCACAGTGATCATCATTAACGGCGATCATCCGCTGATTCAGAAAGACCACATCCAGCAGATCCTGCAGGATTTTCGGGAAAGCAAAGCAGATCTTGCCGTAGTCACAACGACACTGAAAAATCCAGGCAGCCTGGGACGCATTGTTCGGCATCACGGCGCTCTGAGAGCTATTGTTGAAGTTGCTGATGCTTCTCAGGACACACTGAAGATTCGTGAAGTCAATACGGGCATCTATGTGACAACGGCTGAGTTGCTTAAGCACTTCCTGCCCCGCATCGGCAGTCACAATGCTCAAGGGGAGTTTTACCTTACTGAGCTTGTGTCTCTTGCGCTTGAAGAGGGGGAGAAGGTCACAGCTCTCTCAGCTCCTAAGGAAGTTGGCTTTGGTGTGAACTCTCAGGTGGAGCTGGCCCGTGCCACACGCTGGGTTTACCGCAACAAGGCCAAAGAGCTTCTCGATGCAGGCGTGATTCTTATAGATCCCAAGTCCACCTACGTAGAGGATAGCGTCCAGGTGGGGGCGGGCAGCGTTCTTTATCCGGGTGTGTTTCTTAAGGGCACAACTCAAATCGGAAGCTTTTGTGTGCTTGAGCCCCAATCTTTTATTGTCGATAGCGTCCTTGAAGATGACATCCATGTGAAAGCAGGTACCTACATTGAAGGCTCCCACGTGGCTCGAAGCTGCGTGCTGGGTCCCTATGCTAGGCTGCGCCCTGAGACCGAACTGGAGCGGGAAGTCCAGATCGGAAACTTCGTAGAACTTAAAAAGACAAAAATGGGTGCAAAGTCCAAAGCGGGTCATCTGACC
>CAYRIE010000293.1:0-2039 GCA_964424215.1 uncultured Pseudobdellovibrionaceae bacterium | reverse complement strand
TGAGCGAATGCTGCTGGAGTCGGAATCTCCCGTGGTGGAAGTGATGACTGGCCCTCTTTCGGCGCAGTTTTTTCATCGCCAGCTCCTGGTGGTCACCGAAGAGCAGTATCATGGCTTTAAAGTACATTGGTTAAGCGGAGACTTAGAGCGAACCTTTGAGCCGGTGGCGCGAACGGAACCTAGTGAGGTGGTCCAGAAAGCCCTTAAGCATCCGGATATTAAGGGCTTTGTGAAATGGATGCGCTATCCCTTCTTTGAGGTCAGACCTCAAGACGGAGGGGATGTCGTTGTGATCAGAGATTTGCGCTACGCTTTACCTGATCAGGAAGATCCTGACGGCTTTGGCAGCGTTCATGTTTTTGTTCCTCACAGCCTCTGAGCGCCGCCCTGGCAGATATGCCAGAGTGCATAAACTCTTGGCATTTAACGACAGATGCTTCTAACCTGGAGGCTCACTTAAATTTATGTTGGGTTGGGGTGGGGCAGGATGTCCGACAAAACAAACGACCGGCTGCGTGAGGAGCTTCGAGAAGCTCGGCAGCGGGTTCGAACACTTGAAGAGAAGATAGGCCTGGATCACGCGCCGGAAGATGCGGAAGACCTTATCAAGATGACCCTGGAGCTGATGCATGAGGGCATCCAGATCATCGACCGAAGTTACCGCTACGCTTTTTTGAATGCGGCCGCTGTTCGTCACGCTCAAAGAGAAAAGCACATGCTCCTTGGGCGGACCATGGCCGAGTGCTATCCTGGGATCGAAAAAAGCGAAATGTTTTCGGTGCTTCAGTCCGTGATGCACACTCGCAAGTCCCAGCACATGGAAAACTTTTTCGAGTACCCTGACGGCACCAAAACTTGGTTCGATGTGTATTTTGAGCCCCACGCCCTGGGGGTTCTGATTCGATCCATCGAGATAACCTCTCGCAAACAGATTGAAGAGCAGTACCTCCATTCTCAGAGAATGGAGTCTGTGGGTCATCTTGCCGGGGGTATCGCGCACGATTTCAACAACAAGTTAGGGGTGATGACTCTTTATTGCGAGATGCTTCTGGCGGATGCGGCCCAAGATACCCAGGAAGAAGAGTACCTCAAGTATGTCCTGAGCACGATCGAAGAGGCTAGCTCTTTAACTCAACAGCTTTTAGCCTACAGCCGGCGGCAGGTGCTCGATCTTCAGGTCACAAACCTCAACGACATTGTCGGTAAGATGAGTAAGCCACTGACTAAACTTTTAGGAAGTAAGATCGAAGTTCGCACCAATCTTGAGGCTGAGCTGAGCAACGTTCGTGTGGACCCCTCACAGATCGATCAGGTGCTGCTCAACTTATGCCTTAATGCTCGCGATGCGATGCCTGAGGGCGGAGTTCTGACGATTGAAACGGCCCACGTTGAAATCGATGAGGTCTACTGTGCGGATCATGCCGAGGTCGTTCCCGGCGAATATGTGATGCTCTCTTTGAGTGACACTGGATCGGGCATGAAGCCAGAGGTACAGGCTAAAGTTTTTGACCCCTTCTTCACCACCAAGCCGATTGGCAAGGGCACGGGGCTGGGCTTGGCGTCCGTGCACGGAATTGTGAGGCAGTGCCGCGGGCACATCTGGGTCTACAGCGAAGAGGGCCTTGGGACCTCCTTTAAAATCTACTTTCCCCAGGTCAAAGATGCCCTCAAATCAGTTCAGCCCAAACAGGTTCCTGCAGACCTTAGCGGTACCGAGCGAATTCTTCTTCTGGAGGATGACGAGCTTCTTTTGAACGCGTTTTCACTAGCGCTTAGCAAGGCGGGGTACACCGTCGTGGGTTGCAAGAACGCCAAAGAAGCAAAGTCCCTTTTCATGGGGGAAAAGGGCGAGTTTGATCTTCTGCTCACCGATGTGGTTTTCCCTGATTCAACGGGGCCGAAGCTCGCTGAGGAACTTAGAGCCGTCCATCCGAATCTTAAAACAGTTCTCATCTCAGGATACACTGAAAACACGGTTCTTCATCACAACATGATGGGCCAGAATTCGGTCCTTATCCAAAAACCCGTCTCAACCTACC
>CAYRIE010000292.1:0-2059 GCA_964424215.1 uncultured Pseudobdellovibrionaceae bacterium | reverse complement strand
CCCATCTGACCGAGGTGATCCGCACTCATGCCCACGAGATTTTTGGACGGCAAGAAGCCAGCAGCCTGATCGATAACTTCAAAAAGAACTACCCCAAGGTCGTTGATGATCTGATACCCGATAAGCTCAGCTTGGGTCTGGTGGTTAAGGTGCTTCAGAGCTTGCTAAAAGAGCAGGTGAGTGTGCGTGATCTGCTGACGATCTTTGAAACCTTGGCCGATGAGGCTATGCACACAAAAGACCCAGAAGCTCTAACCGAGGTCGTCAGGCGCGCACTGGCCAGATCCATCTCCTCAAAGCTTTCAGGTGAGGAGCGATCACTTCAGGTCATTAATTTGGACAGCCAGCTTGAGGAGCTCGTAGCCAGCTCTCTTATCCAGACGGAGCAGGGTGTTCAGCTTGTGATGGATCCTCGTCAAGCCCATGACTTTATTATGAAGATTGCCGATGCCATCGAGGTGCACCCAGAGATTGCAGCTCAGCCGGTGCTCCTTACTAGCCCGACGATACGGCGGCACGTGTTCAAGTTGACCCATAGATTTTTGCCCCAGCTGATTGTGATCTCTCACAATGAGCTAAGTTCTGACGTTTCCGTTCAATCTGTTGGCGTAGTGGAGTTGAGCCATGCAAGTTAGAAAATTTGAAGCAGGTTCTATGCAGGAAGCTCTTAAGCTGGTGAAGGTAGAGCTGGGGCCAGATGCGATCATTCTGTCCGCTAAAGACAACTCTTCTGGCTATGGCCTGCTCCATCAGTCCAGTGTGGAGATCACAGCGGCCGTGCCTGAGCGCCACTTGCAAAAGAAAAAGTTTTTTGAATCCCGCCTCAAGGAAGCTGACAAGATTCGCTTCAAAGAGTCGCCCGCACGCCTTCAGAAAAAGCTGATTGAGAAATCCATCAACAGCTATAGGGCGGCTGAGGAAGCGGCACCTGCCACTCCCCCCCCTCGGCCTCGTTATGCTATGATCTCAGACGATCTTCCCTCGCAGGCCCCTGCGGCAGCGGCCGCCGCGCCTGCCGAAAAGACTCCACCCGTGTCGCCGTCGGCGCACACCAGAATACGCAGTGCCGTTCGGGCAGCATGGACTGCGGGCCAAGAGGTGGTCCCTCAGCCCGCTCCCTCCACCGGTAGTGCCTTTATAGAACCAGGTAAAGAATCTGAGATCGTTAATCTCAAGCAGGAGATTTCACGTCTTAGGACCATGCTCTCGGACATGGTCCAGAAGAGCGCAACCACTCCAGTTAGCTCCCACCCTCTGGCCATGTATGGACTTCCCTATGAAATGGTGCCGGTGCAAGAGAAGTTTCATGCTGCAGGGCTTGATCCTGAAATCGTGGTTGAGGTTCTCAAGGAGGCCTATGTTAAATTAGGTCCTGAGAAGTCACGCAAAGCCCCCTTGGCGGAGGCCTTCGCAGCCCAGTGGTTTTTAGATAACACTAAAGTCAACAAAGAGCCTTTTTCGGGCAGGGTTCACATCTTTGCAGGACCGAGCGGTAGTGGCAAAACCAGCTCGCTCGTTAAATTCGCCAGTCATCTGGTGCTGAGAGAAAAAAAGAGCGTTGCTATTTTGTCAGGTGACCTCCATAAAGTGGGGGCTGCCGATCAACTTAAGATTTTCTGCAAAATCCTAAACGTACCTTTTGCGGTCCTCAGAAGTAAGAGCGACTGGCCCTACCTTTTAGAGCAGCTTCACGGTGTTGATCACATCCTCGTAGATGGTCCCGGAAGCTCACTCAGACAGCTTGAGGAAATCGATGAGGGAAGAGCCCTGCTACCTCCGGAGGGTACGAGCTTTTCCACCCATCTTGTTTTGCCAGCCACTTTGCGCGATCGAGACGGTTACGAGCTGGTCCAGCGATTTAAGATTCTTAAGGTCAAAGATTTGATTATCACCCATGTGGACCAGTCGTCTCAACACGGGTTGATTTTCAACCTACAGAAAAAGACCCAATTGCCCCTGAACTCTTTTGGTCTTGGGCCCCAAATCCCTGAGGATTTTGAGGTTGCCACCAAGGAGAGGGTGCTCGATTTACTTTACAAGTTAAGCCAACGGAAAGTCG
>CAYRIE010000291.1:0-2059 GCA_964424215.1 uncultured Pseudobdellovibrionaceae bacterium | reverse complement strand
TTTTTGGCTGGTGACCTCAAGGATCTCTGTGCACAGGTTGGAGAGGTGAATAACGTTTTCGGGCTTAGCTGTTTGATTGGATTTTAGGTTGGAGGCGTCTTTGAACGTCATCCAGCCGTTGCCGGTTTCGGCCAGGGATTTCATCATGCGGCCGTAAAGGTCGCGGGCCTTGATCTGATGCTCAAATAGGCCGTCGGCCTCTGCCTGCATGTAGCGCTTTTCAAATTCCTCACCATAAAGGTCGGTGAACTCAGGCACCTTCTTAGGATCAAAAAGCGACCACATGGCGTCCTCTTCCACGCGCTTCATGAAGAGGTCAGGAACCCAGTTGGCCAAATTCAGGTTGTGTGTGCGCTTGTTCTCATCGCCCGTGTTGTTGCGAAGCTCAAGAAACTCCATCATATCCGCATGCCAGGTCTCAAGATAAACGCAGCAAGCGCCCTTGCGCTTTCCGCCTTGGTTCACTGCTGCAACGGAGGAGTCTAAGGTCTTCAGCCATGGAACGATTCCGTTAGAATGGCCGTTGGTGCCCTTGATCAGCGAGCCGCGCGCGCGGATGCGGTGATAGGCAACGCCGATGCCCCCTGCAAACTTGGATAAAAGTGCAATGTCCTTGTACTTGTCGTAAATGGATTGAAGGTCATCCGACGGCGAGTCCATCAGATAGCAAGAGGACATCTGCGGACGGGGAGTGGCCGAGTTAAAGAGCGTAGGCGTGCTGGGCAGATAATCAAGCTTGGACATCAAGGTGTAAAGCTCGATCGCCTCCTCAGCTGAGTGAGCTAGGCCGCAAGCCACTCGCATCAAAAAGTACTGGGGCGTCTCTAGGACATCCCTTGAAAGGGGATCTTTTAGTAAATAGCGGTCGTAAACGGTCCTCAGGCCGAAGTACTCAAAAAACCCGCTGCGCTGGGGAACGATCGCCCCTTCCAGAGCTTCGCGGTTCTTTTCAACAAAGGCTAAGGTCTCTGGTTGGACCAGGCCCTTTTCCACAGCCAGGGTGATGGAATCAAAGAAGTTGTGAACGCCGTGCTTGGCGACTTCTTCGTCGATGTAGGTGCTAAGCAGCCTTGCTGCAAGCCGGGAGTACTGCGGCTCTTCACCGATGAGCATGGCCGCCGTCTGAATGCATAGGTTGTCGAGCTCTTTGGTGGAAGCTCCATCATAAAGGCCACTGATGGCCTTGATCGCAACTCTGTGGGGGTCGATTTCTTCCAAATCAAAACAGAGCTTGGTCACTCGGTGAACGATCTTCATCACATCCACGGGCACGAGAGCCCCATTGCGCTTTCTTACGCGCATGGCACTGCTAGAGGAGGAGGTGGGTGCCTGTGCTGAAGGACGATCAAGATTTAATTCCATTTAAACGTCTCCCATAAAAAGCTGTTGAGCAGCTGAACGTTGGTGTTTTTCAAAAAAAGGAGCCACTCGACAGGCCTTTTGGACCTACCTTAAGCGCATTACGACCTGGTTTATTAGGATCTATTTCGCTAGGAGTGTTTCCCCAACTAAGACGGTATTCAGGACCTAGGTGGGTGTCAAATCGGAACTCCGGCGCAGGGTAAAAAACCTATCGCATCAAGGGGAGGCGACTCACTTCACCATGGTCTAGGTGTTTCTTTTTGCTCAGGTAACAAACAGGCCTGCTGAAAAAGTAAGCTGGTCTAGGTCCGCAGTCGACCAGGTGAGCCGAGAAAAAGAGACAAGTCGGTGCGACCTGTTTCCGATAACCATTTATGGATCCAACACAGCGTGGCCAGGTGCCGCGGTTTCTTTATCGCTGGTTCTTTTTTCTTGCGCTGGCGCAATTTTCCTTGCTCACGGTGCTGCTGCTTTTTGGCCCCAGCTCAGCTCGTAAGGCGAGCCCTTATGTGCCGCAGGTGGCGGTGAGCTGTGAGGACTTTAAAGAGCAGATTCAGCTGCCGCTGAACTTCCCGATGTTCCCATTGCACTGCGAAGGAGATGCGTGTCTGCACTCACGCTACGTGCAGCCCCAAGAAAGCTCACCTGAAACAGAAACTCACATCGTCGCTGTGGAGGGGCTAAAGAAATCAAACCC
>CAYRIE010000290.1:0-2064 GCA_964424215.1 uncultured Pseudobdellovibrionaceae bacterium | reverse complement strand
CTGAATTGCTTTGCGCTTTGAAAGACCGGCCAGGATCGCAGCTTCTGGCCTCCGCAGGGGCCGTAGCCAAGGAGGCGCTCATCAGCTGAGCCAGGTCATCTTGGGGACCCGGAAGCGTGGGAGAGGCGATGGAAGATGCGCCCCAGGCCAACAGCAGAAAAGAGCCAAGAATCTTCACAGGTAAAGGAATCATAGGGCCTCCAGGAAAGCCCAGATAGTAAGGGAGGCCCCTTCATCGATCAATAAAGCCCTTAAAGACTCAGCGCATTATCTCCTTTAACCCTCCTTTGCAAAAGGCAGATAAGTTGACTGATCAGACTGGTCAGATAGCCTAAAAAACATTACTTAGTACGACACCTTAGGAGTCTAATGATGGCCTTATTCCGACCGCTTACGATCTGGCTTTTTTGCTTCCTGCTGCTCGCTACGGGGGCCGCGCAGTCCCCGCAGGAAGAGGTGCCAGTTGATGCGGCGGACGTGAGCGCCCCTGAGGCCGAAGCGCCCGATTCCGGTGAGGCTGACCCTTCTGAGGAGCCTGCTGCTACCGAGGAAACCAGCAGTGAGCCGGCCCTGCGTGAACCAGCGCCAGCTCCGAGCACCCAAGCGCCGCCGCCCGAGCCGGCTGCACCAACGCCCGATCCAGAAGAGATGGATCTGCACGAGGCGGCCGTTGTTTTTGAAGGAGTCACCTACTTTAACCTGTATCAAGAAGGTGGGGACCCAGAACAGCTTCAGGATCAAGCCCGTGAGGCCTCGGAGAATTTGGCCCGGGCCCTCAGGTCGGTCGATCCGGAAGGTGCATCAGAGACGGTGCGCTTTGAAAGGTCCTCCTCCAGCCTGCGTCTTTTCATGTCGGACCTTCTCATCACAGCTTTCACAAGGGAGCACCTTCGCGCTTCAGGATCAGCATCTTTTGAAGTGCTCCATAAGGACCTAGAGGCCGAAATTTTAGGTGGCCTTCAGGAGCGCGCCAGCAAACTGAAATGGCAGAACCGAGCTAAAAACTTCTTCCTAACCTTTTTGTACATTGCGGTGGCCGTACTTATCTTTGGTCAGCTTGGACGGCTTTTCGAAAAGGCCGAAGAGGCCCTATTGGAACGAAAGGAGAGGTTTCAACCCATCTCGCTTTTTTCCGAAACTCTGGTGCAGGGCCAAACCGTTGGAGCGTTTTTAACCTTAGTACTCGTCGTGGGCCGCGTCCTCGTGTACGCACTGGTGCTCATTTTGACTGTGTTAGCTATTCTCAATCAGTTTGATAGCTCAAGATCCTTGCTCGGTGATTTCTTTCAGCACCTGGCAAGTCTTGCAGTTGAGGGACTTCAGTCGCTTGTGGAGGCGATTCCGTCCATCCTTCTGGGCTTAGCCCTGATTCTTGGTCTTTACTTCTCACTTAAGATTGTCAGCCTGTACTTAAGAAGCCTGGCACTTGGCCGAATTAAGTTTAAAACCCTTCCACCCCACCGCCTTCCGGTGGCCAGGTTCTGGCTGCCGCTCGTTCTGGTTTTGATCTTCGTTCCCCTCATCATCTCGGCTCTGCTCACACTCAGATACTCTTCTATGGAGATCGGTGTGGTCGTCTTTGGCATCATATGTCTGCTCGCCTTTTTACCGGTGCTCGCCAACGCTGCAGTGGGCAGCTACCACATGTGGAATGGAAATTTGCGCGAAGGACACTGGATTGAGGTCGGCAAGTTTCACGGCGAGGTCACAGGCGTGTCACTTTTTGAGGTGGCCCTGGTGCCAGAGGATGGCGGTGTCGTTCGTCTTCCTATGATCTATTTTCTTACAAACCCAACACAGTTCCGGGCAGAGGTGCCAAAGTTTGAAATAAGGTTCACGGTTAAAAAGGTGGGCTCCCTGGATCAAACTTTGGAAAATGTGGCCAAGCTATTTCCGGATAAATGGAACGTGGACGTCACCTGTCAGTCGGTCAACTCCCACGAAGTTAAAATCGTCCTGCGCGCAGGTAAGTTTGAATCGAAGGTCAAATCAGAAGCCCTCAGAATTCTTTCCGACGCCACGGACCAACAGCTTATCGAACTCACCTCGGATTTTGTTGAGGAG
>CAYRIE010000289.1:0-2077 GCA_964424215.1 uncultured Pseudobdellovibrionaceae bacterium | reverse complement strand
TTTTCCAGCTCCACAAGGTAGTTTTCAGACTCAGGCGCTAAAAACTGGCGCTCTCTAAGCAGCTCATCGGCTTCTTGAATAGCGCTTAGGAAATCAGCCTCAGAGCTTATCTGAACTGCTTTAAGTGCCTTTTCGCTCACTTTGCCAAAGCCCGTAAGAGTGGCGGTTCGGAGTGCCGCCAGGTGTTCATGCGTTGGGATCTTGCGAGGTGTTTTTAAAAGAAGAAACGCCAGGTCTTTAAAGGGCCAGGTGTAGGCGCTCAGCAGCCCCTGCTGACGGTCAAAATAACAAAGACCGCCAGCTAACTGGGCTGCCATATCGGCTCCGCTTGGAGGGAGCCGGCCTTCTGGAGAATCCAAAAGAGTGTGATACGCACCAATCACTCCACTCCAATCGGAGGGCCCAATAAGATTTCCTTCTTCATAGAGTTTAACAAAGGCCCATACTCCCAAAAACTGTGCCCCGCTGGCGCCGAAGCCGCCAGCTCCATGGTAGGGATCGTTAAACTCTAAGCCAAAGGGGAGCTGATGTTTTTGCCACAGCTGTCCTGCTGGGCTCGCCAGAGATATTCCGCGCAGCTCAGGGGAGCTGATGGCTGTTATTTCAAAAGCTGGCTGGGTGGTAGCCAGCAGACATCCCTCTCCCAGAAGCGCTCCGTACTCGCCTGTAAGAAAGGTCTTTGCCGGGATATGTAAGTTGTAACGAAAGACGTCTTTAGGGATGGGTCTGGACGACATTTTCTTTTCCAGCCCTCAGCTCGCGCAAAACCTCTACTGCCTGGGAGAGCGAGATGCGCTTTCTCAGAGCTAAGATCTCCTCCAGTCGCTTTTGAACCACGGGAATTTCCTTTTCCTTGGCGCCAGCTCCCAGAGTTAAGTTGCGAATGTGAAGCTTCATATGCCCTTCGATGATTCCCACCGTTGAGAGCGCTCTGAGGGCGCCCAAATTCTGCACTAAACCCACGGCGGCGCAGATGCGGGAAAGATCGTGGGAGCGCTTAACTCCCAACATTTGCAGCGACATTTTGGCCGTGGGATGAAGCTGGGTGACGCCCCCTACAGTGCCCACCACTACCGGCGCTAAAAACTTACCACGAAGAATCTGAGTGTCTTTGTCGTAGGTCCATGAGGTGACCGCTCGGTACTGGCCGCTTTGGGCCGCGTAGGCATGAACACCAGCCTCTACGGCGCGCCAGTCGTTACCTGTGGCAATCAGGATAGGATCTATGCCATTGAGCACGCCCTTGTTGTGGGTCGCAGCTCGGTAGGGGTCCTGCTGAGCAAAAAGTGAGGCCTCAGCAATGCCCTCACCTACTGCAGGCTCCACAGTCATTTCCACCACAGCTTCAGTGAGTTTGGAATCCACCAGGTTCGATAGGATGCACATAGTGACCTTCTCGCCGCTGGCCTCTTCGATGGGCTGCTTAAGGTATTCGCACACCTGATTCATGATGTTGGCGCCCATGGCATCTACCATGTTAGCTCGCACATGGAGCACGGCCATATCACCACCGCCACCCTCATCGCCCCTAGAGATCTTGCGAAGGGTGATCTCTCTTACTCCGCCACCTCTTGCAACGATGCCCCCGGCCACTTCACGGTTGGCTCTATCGATCCATTCGTCTTTGTGTTCTTTAAGAATTTCGGTGAGCTTTTCAAAGTTCTCACAGCGAGCGATCTGGATCTGGCCGAGTATCTCATCACCGCACATGCGGGTGGTCAGGCTGCCGTTTTCTCTCACCCATCTGGCCGTTTTGCTGGCGGCAGCGATAATGGAGGTTTCTTCAACAGCCATTGGGATCACCACGTCACGTCCATCGATGAGAAAGTTGGTAGCTACGCCAAGGGGAAGTTGGAAAAACCCAATCACATTTTCGACAAACTTTTCCGCTAAGGTGATGTCCTTTAGTCCGCCTTGTTTTAAGTACTTAATGTCGTCCTGATTAAGGGCTCCCATTTCCATAAGACGCTCGAAGCGCTCGTCCCTGGTCAGTTTGGAAAACCCTTGAAACAGATTGTTGTTGTTGTCATCTGGCATGATGCTTCTCCCGCAACTGGCTCAGGCTGCTGCTTCCCGT
>CAYRIE010000288.1:0-2085 GCA_964424215.1 uncultured Pseudobdellovibrionaceae bacterium | reverse complement strand
GGGGTCATCTTGCGAGAGCATCGTGACTTTGTCCGTAGCCTTCGCTTCCCGAACTCTCAGAAGCTGACCAGCCAGGGGTACCGCCGCAGCAGCCAGGGCCGCCGTCTTAAGAAAAGATCTACGCGCATTTTGGGGTGATTCGTTGGACATCATCCACCTCTCTTTCGTAAGTTGACGTTTCTCAATGAGCTTTCAATTGACTATCATCAAGCTAAGGGAAATGAATGTCCATGGGAAATAAAAGTTTTGACAAAAAACCTGGAGTTTTGGGGAGTTACCTCTCTTTTACCTAGCTGCTCTGAGGCTTTAATTTATGCTCCGCAGTGGCCGTGAGGGAGTGACATTACCGTGACAATTGGCTGGACCAAAGGCTGTACATTAGGCGGGTCATGTTAAAACAGCTCATACTCGTTCATAGCTCAGGGGCTGGGGAGCTCGATGCTCCCCATTGGCTCGAGGTCAAAACTTGCCTTCGATCCTTTTGGGTGGGGTTTCGCGGCTGGGACCTTCCCCATTTGCCTGCCGGTAAAGAGTGGCAAGTGCTCGAAGGTAAGGATGCTTACCAGAAGCTTGTGGAAATCTCCTGCGGGCTGCACTCGCCCGTGCTGGGTGAGACGGAAGTGTTCGGCCAGATCCGCAAAGCCTGCAGTGCCTACATGCATCCGGACCCTGAGTGGCAGCAAATCTTTCAGAAAGTGGTTCAGAAACTTTATGCGGACGTGAAGCTAGTTCGCCGCCGCCACCTGACGAGCTTAGGTGCCAAGTCTTACGGAAGTTACTCTCGGAAATTTTTTAAAGACTCTAGGACCGTGCGAATTTTTGGCGCTGGTCAGCTGGCTTTGGAGATTCTGCCTTGGTTGGCAAAGTCCACCGAGCAAGTTTTCATTCATAGCCGCAGAAGCCATTTAGAAATAACTCAAAGCCTACCGAGCAATGTGATTCTTCAAGGCTATGACCAGATGGAGGGCCCGCGCGAAGGTGGGCTTCTGGTGGCGGCGCCTTTGAGCGGCGATGAATTGAAGGAGCTCCTAGGGAAGCACTCCTTAAGAGTGGACCGCATTTTAGATCTTAGAGAAGAGAGCGCTCAAGATCCCATCTGTCTTCCTTCAGTGAGGCAGGAAACCCTCGCCGATGTTTTCAGAAGTTTTGAGAAAAACAAGGCCGACTCCCAAGTGGTCAAAGAAAGAGCCCTTAAAGAAGTATCCGAGTGCCTTAAGGCACGTATGGCGGAGCCCTCGTTTCGACCCAAGGGTTGGGATGCCATATGCGCTGTGTGATTGGCGCGCGCAAGAGCGACCTGGCAAGGGTTCAGGCCTATACTGTGGGCTCAGAAATCGAAAAACTTCATCCGCAAATCAAAGTCGAGTATCTGTTTAAGACCTCCCTTGGAGATCGCAATTTGACCGACCCTTTGTGGAAGGCCCCCGAGAAGGGGCTGTTCACAGAAGACTTCTTGGCAGACCTTCGCAGCGGCGCCTGTGATATCGTTGTTCACTCCTGGAAGGATCTGCCCACAGGCGAAAGGGAAGATACTCAAATCTTTTCTGCGCCTCAGCGCGAAGACATCAGAGACGTTCTGCTTATGAAGCCAGGCTCGGTGGGAAATTCTAGCCCCACTTTGATGAGCTCTTCACCTCGGCGCAGCCACAATCTCACCTTTTTTCTGAAAGACCATTTGCCTGCAGGTGCCCAGCAGATTCATTGGATGGATGTGCGCGGGAATGTGCCTACACGGATTAAAAAGCTTCTTTCCACGCCGGAGGCCGACGGTCTCATTGTAGCCAAGGCGGCCCTAGATAGATTGCTTAGCTCCACCCAGGAAGAGTTTGCTGAGACCAGGTCCTTTCTTAGATCGGCTCTTGAGCAGCTTAAAATCATGGTGCTGCCCTTAAAGCTGAATCCGACGGCCGCAGCTCAAGGAGCTTTGGCTCTTGAGGTGAGAAAAGATAGGTCGGACCTTGTGAAGGTCCTAGAAAGTCTGAAGGGACAGAGCGTAGCTAGAACCGTGATCGCAGAAAGGGAGCGGCTCAGAGGCTTTGGAGGCGGCTGCCATTTAAAGCTTGGGATCACTCGGCTTGAGCGCCC
>CAYRIE010000287.1:0-2099 GCA_964424215.1 uncultured Pseudobdellovibrionaceae bacterium | reverse complement strand
GCTCTGCTACGGCAACGCCGCGGCCCTGTACGACCACCCCGCGCCGCCGGCCTCTGGCTGCTTTCGTCTCTTGTTATCAGGCTTATCGGACATACTTCCTCATCACGCCGCTTCGTTTTGGTCCGTGGGTCTCTGAGAAGGCGGAAGGTAGTTAAAGAGGGAATCTCTGACCACGCGGGCGTTGATGCCTTCGTTGATAGCGGCCACAGCATCAATCACAATATTGCAGCAGAGCTCTTCTTCGCCGCTTCGCAAAGTGAGTTTATCGGCAATGGGACCAGCGACCATGTAGGCAATCACCGCTCCATAGAAGGTGGTGATCAGAGCCACAGCCATGGCAGGCCCTACACTCTCCGGATCTGACATGTTAGCTAGCATCTGAACCAAGCCGATCAGGGTTCCAATCATCCCAAGAGCTGGAGCCACGTCCGCCAACGATCTAAAGATTTTTTGTCCCTGCTCATGCCGGGCCAGCATTTCGTTTTTTTCGGTGACCAGATTGCTGTTGATAATCTCAGGTTTAATTCCATCCACGGACATGGCTACGCCGCGCTTTAGGAAGTCGTTGTCGATCTGGATTTTTTCAAGCGCTAGAATTCCACCTTTTTTGGCTTCGTCCGCCAGCTTGTAGCACAGCTCAATTACTTCCTCGGGCTTATTCTGTTTGGTGAAAAAAGCTTTCGCTGCAATGCCAAAGGCTTTTGGGATTTGTTTAATTGCAAACTTGGAGCAAACGACCATCGCTGATCCGCCCATTACGATCAGCACGGATGGAATGTCGACAAAGATCATCGGGTCGCCCCCAGCGATGATCGCTGCGATGACCACGCCGAACGCTCCAAGAAAACCGATTAACGTAGCTAAATCCATAGTGCTCCCCAGGAATTCTCTCACTTATTCAACGGAATTCCTGGGGGAAACATTAAGTCGAGGAAGGCTATTAAGGCTGGGCTTACAGCCTAAGGTCGAGATTATTCGACGGCGAACCTGTCATTAGAGAAGAGCACTTCGGCTGAAAAGCCCACATAGTTGAATGAGCGGATAACGTTCATGCCGTACTCTAGTTTGAAGTTCACCTTTTCAAGTTGGTTGGGCTTAAATGATGAGCCAATCACAGCCTGCATAGGGATGTAGGACTCGCTATCACGGTTGGTGATAGACAAGGGGAGTGCAAAGTACGGCGTGAAGTCCCCCAGCTCCGAATTCCATAGCTTGCTGACCAAAGGCTGAAGCTGGAAAGCTGAGGAGGATTCGCCGGTGTACTGTGTGAATCCGTAACCTGCGCGAATTCCCACAGCTGGCTGGCGACCAAAGTCGGGGAAGGGCACATACTTGATGTAGGCGCCTGCAAATATATCAGAGCTTCCCCCTGCACCGATTTCAGCCTGAATTTCAGCATCCCTGTGAATGGGGGTGGCAAAGCGGCCGAAAAAATCCAGCCCCGTATCGCCAGAAGTGGCTCCAAGAAGGCCTGCCTGGGCTTTGTGAAGGCCTCTTTCTAAGATATCTCCTGTGTCCAGAAAGCCCTGAGTGGCCCCACCGGTTGCGGAAAATACCGTAGCTAAAAAACCTAAAGCAAGAACTCGAGTCAGCTGAGAAAAACGAACCATGCAACCACCTCATCAGCAAAGTTTTGGACTTCGTAACAAGTTAAAACTAATGATAAAGGTACGACACTTCAAGGAACACCTTTGTAAACACCGAGTCAGGAGACCCCACTGCGAGAGTTGAGTTTAGTTATCATCACATTGAATGAAGAGAAGAACCTGGAGCGATGTATCCGATCTGTACCTTTTGCAAAGGACATCGTGGTTCTGGATAGCGGCTCAACGGATGGCACCGAAGAGGTGGCGCGCAAGTTGGGGGCTAGATTTTTCACGGAAAGTTGGCGTGGTTACACGGCCCAGAAAGCGCGCGCCGTGGAGCTTGCAAGCACGGAGTGGGTCCTGAGCCTTGATGCCGACGAGGCGCTCAGCCCGTCACTGGCTTCTGAGATCTCGGCCTTTTTGGCAAGCGATGCCGCCGAGGGGGACGTGGATGGGTGCCAAATGCCCCGTAAGTCTTATCACCTCGGAAGGTGGATCGGTCATGGGGGCTGG
>CAYRIE010000286.1:0-2109 GCA_964424215.1 uncultured Pseudobdellovibrionaceae bacterium | reverse complement strand
CTTGGCAGCCGGTGCACCCCTTTGACAGCACGAGACTTATCCACGCTGTGATAAGAGTCTACTACTCCGAGGCCTAAAAAAATGTCCTCCAAGCCCTTTCGAGCCACGAGGTGAATTTGAGCTTCTGGGAATTTTTCTCGCAAACGCTTCATGAGCGGAAGAGTCAGAAGGAGGTCCCCTAAAAAGGCCGTCTGAAGCAGGGCGATGTTCTTCACTTAGAGCCTTTGCCCTCTCGAAATCTTTTTTAGGTTGGCATGGATGGTGCCGATCCTGATTTTAGCTTGTATCTGAATCGGGAGCTTTTGATCGTCGTCGGTGAGCCAAATTCTGATATCGCCCACTTGCTTAAAGGCTCCATCTAACTCAAAGGTCGGAACGAGCACCAACGTTTTAAACCGCTCAGAGCCTGCCCGCACCACATCCTTTTTTTCCACAACGACGGTCATGTCGAGATTTTTTCCGCGATGAGCCAGTGGGACCTTGTAGACGTCGCCCACTTTAAGATCAAAGGTTCTCAAATAGTAAATCGCACTGATAACGTTCTGCGCGCCCTCTTTGATCTCCCACTCGTAATCCTTCTTCTCTTCGCCTCTTTTGGTGATGGCTCTTTCCCAGGTAAAGCCCTTCATTTTTTCCCAATCAAAAAGCGCTTTATTCTCCCCCACCCGGTCTTTTTGATCCATCTTGATAAGATAATTGAACGGCCGGAACCCTTTTACACCGACGAAGGTTTCAGCGTAATCATCCACAGTGTAGACGAAAGCGAAGGACTTGTTGGAGGCTGCGTCCATGCGAAAGTGGTAGGCGATTTCATCGTTTACAACTTTCATAGGCAGGGTTGAGATGCTCAAATCCCCTGCTCGCAGACCAAAGTATCTTAAGGACAGCACCACCGTCTCACCGATGCGAAAGGGCATCTCCTGAGGACTCTCCTCCTCAGGAGGATCCTCCTGCGGAGCTGCGGCAACTTCTTCAGAAGGTTTTTGGGCAGGAGCCTCTTCAGCCGGAGCTGCTTTGGGCGGCTTGGATTGGGGCTGAGGTTTCGGCTTGGGAGCGGGAGCAGCTTCTTCAGGTAAGTCCAGATCCTCACGGATCTTCTCGCTCAGGCCCTCCGTCTCAGCCACTTCAATGGTGAGGGACTCCTCGTAATCTTCCTGATGGGTCATTCGCTCAAGCGCTTCTTCATCCACCTTGAGCGATGAGCAGGAAGCCAACAGAATCGCAGCAAGCGGCAAAAGCTTCCGAGCAAAGGAATTCATGGAGCTTATTGTGTCCTATTCTTTAAAAGGTTTCCACCTTTTATGCAGCCACATCCACTGTTCTGGAAACCGCTCTACGAGCCGCTGAAGCTCATCGTTGTAAATTTGGGTCGTTCGTAAATAGATTTCATCACGGCTTTCCCCCGGCACAAGCGGTAGCGGTGCCATGAAGTTAACCACCAGGGAGCCATCTGGGTTACGGTAGCTGAAAGCTGGGATCACCGGAGCTGCCGTGCGCTCGGCCATAACGGCTAGACCTAGGGCCGTTCCGGTTTCATGTCCAAAGAAGGTGGTCCGCCCACCCACGGGTGGCCCCATGAACTGATCGAGAACGAAAACAACCATCTGATTTCTCTTCAACGCTTTGAGGATATTAAAACTGCTCTTTTGCGGATCAATGAAGCGTGTGCCATGACGCTCTCTTAGATCAAACCACAACTTATCGAGCCACTGAGTTTTAAATCTTTTGGAAATCAAATGCATCGGGTAGCCCCTGTGGGCCAGACCCATAAGCCCCAGATCTCCGTTGCCCAAATGAAGCGTAAGGATCAAAGCTCCTTTTTCATCGGCTAAAGCCTTATCAAGATGCTCAAGACCCACAAAACTGATCCATTTGGGTAGCCATGAGGTCTTAAAAAAAGGAAAAAGACAAAACTCAGTTAAAGTCAGACCCATGTGAAACAGGGACCTTCGGCCCACCTTCTTGCGCTTTTTTTCCGTCCACTCAGGGAAGGCCAACTTAAGGTTGCTGAGCACGACCTTTCGCCTGATTCTTAAAACGTCCCACCACAAAACGGCGATCAGCCATGCCAGAGTAAATCTCACCTGCCGCGGTGAATGGGCCACCAGC
>CAYRIE010000285.1:0-2128 GCA_964424215.1 uncultured Pseudobdellovibrionaceae bacterium | reverse complement strand
CCACGGTCAGCACCGACTTGGTGGACGGGTTGGTAAGGGGTGTGGCCTGAATCACTTGAAAGGCTTTTTTGTATTCCTGCTCATCAAAAGAGGCGATGGGGCGGTTGATGTAGGCTTTAGGCATTCCGCTTTTAACGAAGTCCTTAAGACTTGTGTCGGTGACTCTAGAAAATCCTGATTTTAAGAATTTTCCGAAGGTCACTTTACCGTAAAGTCCGCCGTGAGTGATGAACTCACCTAACTTCATCGTGTGCGGGTGCGGAAGCGTCGGCGCTGGCACCCTGGGTACGTCCTCAGAAACTCGCTCAACTGTCACCCAGTCTTGATCGGGCAGCCGGTAATGCAGGGTCAGATGGGGGTTCACAAGGGTTGTGCCCTCAAGATAGGTCAGGATCCCGCCATCACCTTTGACCTGGACCCTGCCATCGATTCTAAATTCCACCTTCGTGCCGTGGGGCTTTTCCCACTCGAGGGTGGTTTTGCCTTTAAGCACGCCGCGATTGCCGCGAATGTCCACGTCCACAAAAACCTGAAGGGCTTTTCTCTGCTTGGGAGTGCGGGTGGTCACTTTAACGCCGGTGGCGTTGGTAAGCTGGGCCCAGGTGGTCGCAGCTGAAATTCCGATCCCCTGCTGCCCTCTGGAGCACTGACCGCGGCCAAATTTGCTAGAGGCTAGGTACTCACCAAAAACCTTAGGAAGGTCCTTTTCATCAAGGCCTGGGCCGTTGTCCTCAACGCTCACCTCAATGAGGTCCACGTTTTTGCTCGATCCCTGGCCCACTTTTTGGACAGAAACGAACAGCTCCGGCAAAATCCCGGCCTCTTCGCAGGCGTCCAGTGAGTTGTCCACCGACTCTTTTAAGGTTGTCAGCACAGCCTTAACGGGTGAGGAAAACCCCACCTGCTGCAGGTTTTTTGCGAAGTATTCAGCCGTGCTGCTGGATGTAATTTGAGCTTTTGCCAACGATCCACTCCTCCCACCAAAATCTCTACTTCTCCCCAGATTGGATCAAAGTCACCCCTAAAGTCTAGCCATTTGAACTATTTAGGACTCTTGATCTTCACCGGCGCCGGGCCCGCCCGCTTCATCCCAGGCCTCAAAGACCTTCTCAGCGCGCGTCTGACCGCCTTTGAGTGTGTTGCACGCCTTACAGCTGACGACTACATTTTTTTTCGTCGTCTTTCCACCGCGGCCCAGAGGAAGCAGGTGATCCATGGTGAGCTCAGCCTTGTCAAACTTTTCACCGCAGTGATAGCAAACGCCCGCCCCCAGCTTTTGGCGCCACCACTGGGTCTGACGCAGCTTGCGGGCCTTTTCTCGCTCTTTGCGGATTTGCTCCGCGGGCACCTGAATCCATAAAGACATAGAGAGCCCATCTATATCATATTCGTCCAAAATCTTCACGAAGGCGCCCAGGGCAGCGGCACTGGGTGGACAAAGCCCTGGAATTTAGGTTAGATGCGGCTCTTTCAACGAGCGAGGGTCTTTAAATGTCTCCAGATCAGGTCAAAGAGCGGCTGCTTGAACATTTCCCGGGAGCTGAAGTTCAGGTCCAGGATCTCACGGGCACCGAGGATCATTACCAGGTCTGGATCGCCTCAGGCGCCTTTCAGGGGCTCAGCCGGATAGCGAGCCACAAAAAAGTTATGGCGGCGCTAGATGAGGAGCTCAAATCCGGAGAGGTCCACGCTCTTACCATTCGTACAGAAACCCCCTAGTAGGGAAGGGATGACACTATGAGCACAGTCCAAGAGCGCATCGAGCAGCTTTTGAATGAGAACAAAGTTGTTTTATTTATGAAGGGCACCCCCTCATTTCCGCAGTGTGGATTCTCTCAGAGAGCCACTTTGATTCTTCAGGAGCTGGGCACCAGCTACCACGCGGTCAACGTTTTGGAGGATCCTGAGATTCGCGAAGGCATCAAGACCTTTGGCAACTGGCCCACGATCCCCCAGCTCTACGTGAACAAGGAGCTTGTGGGCGGCAGTGACATCATGATGGAGATGTTCGAAAGCGGCGAGCTCAAAACAGCCGTTCAGTCCTAAGCATCTTGGGTGGGGCAGTGATATCCTGGTGGCGAGCCTTAAGAACGGCGAGCTCAAAACTGCCCTTCAGTCCTAAAAGATC
>CAYRIE010000284.1:0-2132 GCA_964424215.1 uncultured Pseudobdellovibrionaceae bacterium | reverse complement strand
TGACCGCGGCCCGCGCCGTTTTTGGCTGCAAGGCCAGAACGGACATTTACAAAGCGGGATTGCTGGTGGGATTTGTGCAGGCTGTGGGCGTTCTTTGCTTTACGGTGATTTCTCATCAGGAGTCGGGGCTTGAAAATCTTGTCTGGCTTGTTCCAGCGGGCATTTTCTCAGGAGTGTTGTCCTCGCTTCTTGCGATGACCTTTGTTCCCATGGCGGAGAATTTATTCAATGTGACAACGGACGTGAAGCTTCTGGAGTTGAGTAACTTAAACCACCCGTTGATGAAGCAAATGGTGGTAAAAGCCCCAGGGACCTATCACCACTGTTTGATTGTAGGCGCTCTTTGTGAAGCAGCTGGTGAAGAGATCGGTGCGAACCCGCTGCTGGCTAAAGTTATGGCCTACTACCATGACATCGGCAAGATGGACCACGCTCACTACTTTATCGAAAACCAACGGCCCGGCCACAACCCCCATGACCACATCACACCTTTTATGAGTAAGACCATCTTAGTGGCTCACGTGAAAGACGGTGCAGAGTTGGGGCTTCAGCACAACCTGGGCACGCCCATCATTGACGGCATCCTCCAGCACCATGGCACCACCCTGATTCCCTACTTTTATAACCGCGCGCTCGAGCAGCAGGATGAAGACGTCGACGTTGTGAGTGAGGAGGAGTTCCGTTACCCAGGCCCCAAGCCGCAATTTAAGGAGGCCGCCCTGGTGATGCTCGCTGACTCCGTTGAGGCTGCTGCACGCGCCCTTGCTGAACCCACGCCGGCTAGACTTCAGAACCTTGTTAAAACGATCATTCATCGCAAGTTCGCCGACGGACAGCTTGAAGAGTGTAACCTCACCTTTAGAGAGCTCACGGTGATCGAAAGATGCTTCAACCGCATTCTTTTAGGAGTGTACCACCAGCGCATCGACTACCCGGCAGGCTCTGGTGAAGCTTCCCCGCAGCCGCCGGTGCGGCTGGCGAAAGCAGGCAAGGGGCCGGTCACAGCCTGATGGATCTGCTCATCTTAAATTCCTCTGACAGAAGAGCCCCCAGGAAGTTTCTTAAAGAGTGGGTGCAAGGCATCCAAAAAGAGATCAAAGGGCTTAAGGGGCAAGGCTTGGTTCTACAGTTTTTGAGCGCGCCCGAAATGAAGCGGCTCAATCTCAAGTACCGCGGCAAGGCGCGTCCAACCGATGTGCTGAGCTTTGCCGGGATGGAGCCGGGATCGCTGGGGGAGCTCGCTCTGTGCCCTGATGTGATCGAAAAAAACGCCCGAGATCACGGATTGCTTTACGCGCAAGAACTAGGTTATGTTGTGCTTCACGGCATCCTCCACCTGCTGGGTTACGAGCACGAGGCCTCTGAGGCCAAGGCTCAAGTGATGTTCCGTTTGCAGGATCGCATCTTTGCCAAACTCATGGACAAGAGGTGGCCGCCGAAGGGGAAACGATGAGTAAGTTAGCTCAAGCCAGCGAGATGAAATCAGAGATCGCCGAACTTAAAGAAAAGTGCGGTGACCTGAGGGGGTATCTTTGACCTGGATCGCAAGGAAAAGCGTTTAGGGGAGCTCCTCCACCAGATACAAAATCCCGATCTGTGGAAACAGCCCGATGAGTTGCAAAAGGTCAATCAAGAGAAAAGCTTAATCGAGAAAACGCTGCAAGACTGGCAGTCTTTGGATCAGGGGCTCGACGACCAACTGATGCTACTTGAAATGGCCAGTGAAGAAGCTGACGAAGCGGCCTTAGCTGAAGTGGACAAGGAGATCGTGCGCCTCAGAGCCCGCGCCGAGGAGCTGGAACTTAAGCGGCTCCTTAACGGCGAAAGCGATGCCAACTCCGTTTTTGTGTCTATCAACGCCGGCGCAGGTGGAACGGAAGCTGCGGATTGGGCCTCGATGCTGCTGAGGATGTATTTAAGATACGCTGCCAGCAACGACTATCAGGCCGAAGTTGTCGAGGTCACGGAAGGTGAAGAAGCCGGAATCAAGAGCGCAACGGTTCACATCCAGGGGCCCTACGCCTATGGCCACCTCAAAGCTGAGTCCGGTGTGCACAGGTTGGTGCGCATTTCGCCTTTTGATTCCAACGCTCGTCGGCACACAAGTTTTGCATCTGTGTTTGCATGGCCCG
>CAYRIE010000283.1:0-2144 GCA_964424215.1 uncultured Pseudobdellovibrionaceae bacterium | reverse complement strand
TGTGATCACCGGTAAGGAGTACGGAACCGGCTCCTCAAGGGACTGGGCTGCCAAGGGCACCTTCCTTTTGGGTGTGAAAGCTGTGATCGCTGAAAGCTTTGAGCGAATTCACCGCTCTAACCTTGTGGGCATGGGAGTTTTCCCGCTGGAGTTCACTGGGGGCGAAAGCCGCAAAAGCCTTTCTCTGACCGGCTCAGAGAAGATCACCATCAAAGGTGTGGCGGACTTTAAGCCTAAGGCCCTTGTGAAGGTGCAAATCCAGTACAAGGACGGCTCGCAAAAAGAGATCACCTGTAAGCTCAGAGTGGATACTGCTAAAGAGATGGAGTACATCCATCACGGCGGCATCCTTCAGTCCGTGATCCGCCGGCTCGCTCAGTAGGGCCGGCTCTTTTCTTTGAGTAAGAGCTCGCTCAGGAGGGCCGGCTACTCAGCCGGCGCCAGCGAAAAAAGGTAGGTGGTGTGAACGCCCTCACCTGGCGTGAGCTTATAGATCTCAAGGGGCGTAAGCTCCTCAGACAGACCCCTTTCACTTAGGCGCTTTCTAGCTTCGGGATAAACCTTCAGGGGACCGACGGAGGGCGCGCCGTTAAAATTAGCAACCAAGTACTCAGCCTCATCGAGCACCATATATTCATAGCCCTCGGGCACAGCAGGGGGCTCTGAGGCAAACAGGCAGCCGCTCTCCGAGCGAAGCCTGTCAGAGTCGGTGACGTTGGGGTTATCTAAAAACCTTCCAAAGGTCAGCTCACAGGTGTGGCCAAGAGCTTCAAAGGCTTTTTCGGCATCGACAATGGTAGCTGAAATCTTTTGATAGGGTCCGCGGTTTTGCTGATAAACAAGGTGATAAGGGCCCCTGACGCCCTCCTCCCAAGTGACATCGCGAAAGGCTCCGACGTAGCTAGCAATATAAAGAAACAAAAAACTCACAACTGCTATAAATCCTAAAAAAATCCACTTAATCATCTGCTAGCTCCCTTATGAAAGTCAGGTCTTACCGTGATTCTCTTTTTTTTAATCGTGCTCTTTCCATTTGATGGAGCAGCCCATAGAGGGGGTGGGTTCAAAACCAAGTTCTGCGCCCGTTAGTGCCGATTCAATAGCGGCCTTAAGCTCCTGGTGCTCCACCTTGCTGGGGTCCTTCCAAGAGTCATCAAGCCTTCCCCGGTAAGTAAGGGCCCGGCTCTCATCAAAGACATAAAGATCGGGCGTGCAAACAGCGTCATAGGCTTTGGCAACCTTTTGAGATTCGTCATAAAGGTAGGGGAAGGGGTAGCCCTTTTCTATACTCTTAGCTTTCATCGCCTCAAAGGAGTCATCCGGATACCTAGTGGCATCGTTACTTGATATGGCCACAAACTGGGCGTTCTTGGGGTCAAAACTTTTCGCAAGGGCAATGAGCCGATCTTCTACGGCCTGCACGTAGGGGCAATGGTTGCAGATAAACATCACCACCAGGACTTTAGAGCTTTTAAATGAGGCTAGGGTGTAGGTTTTCCCGTCGGTGCCCGGAAGGCTAAAGTCAGGGCTGGGGGAGCCAAGCTGTGCTGCTGATGAGTTAACGGCCATACCTTCTCCACTTTAAAATATGTTTATAATGGCGCCCATCATAGGACATTTTTAGGGCTTAAGATGCCTTTTTTGGTGCAGCCCCGCTGGCCAGGTAACTTTTCCAGGTTCAGCCTCAGCTGCTTGTAAGCAGCTACTACAAAAAGGAGCCGTAAAGCAAAGACGCCCCTTGTGATGTTTAAAAGGGGAATTTTTAGATGCTCATCCAGGGCAGGATATCAGAGCCCTGCTGAAGGCTTCCGTCTGCGAGCACATCGGAGTAGGGCTTGGCTAGATGGGGGTTTTTATTAAGCGCCTCTTTAATCTGGCGCCTCAGGCCCGCTGATAAAAGTTGCAAGACGCCGTCCACAAGAGCCTGCTCAAGATTCCACTTAAGACTGTTCAAAAAAGGCGTCCACGAAGTCTCAAGCAAAAGATCATCTTCAAGGTGCTCTAGCAGAGAGGTGGCCTCAGGCTGCCCTTCTGGGTGGTCGAGCACGTTAAGCCCAATGCCCATCAAGCACCGAAGCGCGCTGCCTTGTTGGATGTTTTCTATCAAAAGGCCCGCAGTCTTTTTTCCCGCAAGCAAAATGTCG
>CAYRIE010000282.1:0-2147 GCA_964424215.1 uncultured Pseudobdellovibrionaceae bacterium | reverse complement strand
ACAAGAATTCTGCGGTTGGGAAGGTGCTCTGCCTGGGGAGTTGCCAAAACTTCAAGTTTTTTAGCTGATGAGCTTTTCATGCCGCCACCTCACGAGTGGCAGAGGGAGAAAGCGGCAGAACAATCTTAAAGACCGTAGTCCACTCCTTGCGAGAGCCGTCATAAAACAGATCCCCACCAAAGCCTCTGATAAACCTCCGCGCGATGGAAAGCCCTAAACCTGTGCCCTCTTCTCTTGATTTGGTTGAAATTTGAGCTTCAAAAAGTTTGGCTTTAAGATCATCCTGGACGCCTGAGCCGTTATCTAAGATTTCAACCAGTATCTGTCCAGACTCGTTAGCTGTGCGAAGGAGCACTCGGCCCTCACCGCGGGGCTGAGCCTCTCTAACAGCTTGAAGGGAGTTTCTGAGAAGATTGGTCATACTTTGAAGAACTTCATCAGCGTCCACCAGCACCAGATCCGTGCCCGCGTCCAACTCAAGCTCCACCTTAATGTCGTCTTGGTCAAAAAGATCGGCCATGATGTGCACTGATTCCGTGAGCAGTTTGTGGGCGGACAGGTTTTGCTTTACGCTTTGCACGGAGGATAATGAGCGCATGCTCTGAACGATTTTATTAATGCGGTGGGATTCACTGACCAGAAACTGCATGTCTTCCTGGAGTGTGCGGCAAGCTTCACTAAGAGAGTGTCCCGTTTCCTTTAGAAAATTTTGATCCTCTTGCCAAATGCTCTGACCCTGTAACACTTCAGAGGGCCGCGTCCACGTCTCTACCAGTTTATCGAAGCTGCCTTGGTCAAACTCCTGCTCCCAGCTCTTCTGTAGCTCCGTCAGGAACTCCGCGTTCTGCTTAAGGGACTCACCTATTTTCTCCCGCACCTTACGGACCCTTGCCATCATGCTGGTGAGAGGGTTGAGAATCTCGTGGGCTGCGCGGCCCGCTATTTCCCCTGCAGAGGCTAGGCGCGTGGTGCGAAGCAGTGCCTCCTGTGCGTTCTTAACTGCCTGGTTTTGCTCTTCGAGTTTGGCCGTTCTGTCCTTGACCTTTTTTTCCAAATCCCTGTTGATCTCTTCGAGCTGCTCCTGAGAGTTTTTAAGCTCCTGAATCATGACGTTAAACGAGTTGGCCAGAACAGCTGTCTCATCTTTGGAGTGAAGCTGAATCTGCGTGTTCAGCTCCCCCTCGGTGACCTTTTTCATCCCTTCCACGAGATTGAGAAGTGGGCGGGTCAGTGAGGTGGAAAGGATCACCGCCATGATCGTGCCTAGGAGTAAAAAGATAAGCGCAAAGAGCACGGAGTTCGCGACAAAGCTGCGCACCACAGAAAAGGCGCTGTGGGCTGAGACCCTGGACAAAATGATTAGCTCATCAGAGTAGGTTTTTGCGTAGGCGCCCAGGGCCTCACCTGCCATGGATTCATCTTCATACTGAAGAACACTGCTGGCCAGTGGGCTCTTAAGCGCCTTTTGAAAGAGTGTCCAGTGGGCCACGGAGCCTTTAGGAACTGGGTGATCGGCTCTAAGCGCTTCAACCAGAACCTCTCCTGAGCGGTTGACGATTTTGATATCATTAGTTCTGCCTGGGCCGCTGATAAGATCAACGATCTTTCCAAGGGACACGTAGGCGATCACCGCAAACCTTGCTACAGGAAGCCCTCTGTGATCCTCCTGAATCACCTGCCGCCCAATGCCAATTAGTAGCGGATGGGTTGGTGTGGCCGCATTCCAAATCGCCTGACCTTCTTTTTCAATCGCATCTAAGGGTGGTGCGATCTGAGCTGGAAGCTCGCTCTGAAAGTAAGCTTCAGAGAGGCCATAGCTTTCGGAGTGAGTGGGGTTTAAGTAGCTTTGCTCGCGGCTCCGTTTATCCAAAGCCGTCAGTGATAAATAAACCAGATGAGGGTCTTTGTGAAAAAGGTTGCGCAGGCTTTCTAGATCATCGGGGCGAGAGCTAAGGAGCGCAAACAGCTCCATCTTGCCTGCAACTGAGGTGATCAGGGATTCTACTTCCGAGGAGATGTTGGTAACGGCACTATTGTTTAGATCAAATACGAGTGCGGTTTTGTCGCGCTTAAACACCACAGAGGCCATGGCCGAGTAAACGAGTACGGACAACGCCAGCAGTGCGCAGGTGACCGCAATCATTTTT
>CAYRIE010000281.1:0-2148 GCA_964424215.1 uncultured Pseudobdellovibrionaceae bacterium | reverse complement strand
AGGCACACGCGCCAACGGAGCTGCCTTCTCACAGATTCTCAAATTGAGACGCTTAGATTGGATAGAAATGAAACTCTTTAAAGGGAGAAAAAATAAAAGCCCCGAAGTTTGAGCCTCGGGGCTTTAAAACTCATCCCAGAAGGAAGAAGACTTCTTTAATTTCATCAACCAACATGAAGAGGAGCTGACCTCTATTCTGCCCAGAACGCACCGCTTAAGTAAGGCCTGACCTGGGTAGTTAAGAAAATTTTACCCAAAATGCGGGCGATTTTTGGCCTTCTTACGAGGGATGTCAGCCTGACAAGGTGCAGCCCAAACCGTCTTTACCTCCCTATCGACCTTGGTCCAGCCTGAGCGCCCCTCCCGCCGGCGGCCTCGAGCTTGGCACGAGGGAGCACGCGGCATTTACCTTCTAGCGTCTTGCAGAAAAATCCAGATAGACTTTATCTGCTTTAACTTAAAGAGGAGTTAACCATGGAAAATCAGGGCAATCCCATTGTGTGGTTTGAGATCTATGTCGACAACATGGAAAGAGCTAAAGCGTTTTATGAATCCGTTTTTCAGACAAAACTTGAAAAGTACAGCTCACCTGCTGCCACTGATGGCGGGCTCGAGATGTGGGGATTTAATGGCAGCATGAATTCCTTTGGCGCCAACGGTGCGCTCTGCAAAATGCCAGGAATTCCGGCAGGGCAAACAAGCGTTCTTATCTACTTTAACTGCGAAGATTGTGCGGTAGAAGAGCAGCGCGTGATCGAATTTGGCGGTAAAGTAGAGCGCTCCAAACAACCGATCGGCGATGGCGGACACGGTCACATCTCCCTTGTGTTTGATACGGAAGATAACCTCATTGGCCTTCACTCTATGAAGTAGGTAAAGCGCTCTTTCGCAGAAGCTTTCTTTTTTGTACGAGTTGTTTGCGATCCTTTTCAGAATACAGCTCGGTAGCCGCAAACCATGCCGTGGGGCTGATCCGATCAAGGTGAGCTTTAACGAACTTGCGTTGAAGCTTTGAGTCCACCTGATCGATTTCTCTAAGCACCCACCCCACACCCCGCTGCACATAAAAGTGAGGATCCTTAAGAAGGGGCTCCACCAGAGCGAGCGCCTGCTCAGCAGGAAGCCGCTTCTTTCGTAGCCTGACATAAAAGTAAAGACCCACAATGGACTGCCGGCGCAGCCAAGGATTTTCTGATCTGTTCCAGCCTTTAAAAAATTTAAGAAGCTTTGGATCCAGCTCAAGCTGCTCAGCCAAAAGCGAAGAGAGGGCATCACTGTGAGGCCAGTTGTCCACGTCAGGGGCCAAGCCCAGAAGGTCGTCCCTGAGCTCACGCCTTAAGCTCTTATTAGCCGGCCTGGCTAACCACATCAGCACCAGGCACCTAATCTCAAAGCAGCTACTGATCCTCCAAAGCTCTATCCAGATCGGCCACTTCTCGCGGTCCGTTTGCGGCAAAAAATCAAATTCTAGCTTCAGAAGAGATCGCACTGCCGGAATCTTGTGGCCCAGAAACCTAAGGGCCGTGACCTCATCGGGCTGCCGAGCCGGATGGTCGACCCCGCCTGAGTACCTGGCAATAAAGGCCCTGTGCTCTGTAGGCCCACCCAGATGCGCTAATAGTCTTTTTTCGAGCCTACTTGCCAGCTTGCGAGCCGCTACGGCCCCTACCTTTGCACCCACTTAAAGCTCCCTAGTGAAGCCGGAAAATAAGGGCAGCATAGCCTCTCAGGCAAGCGCTCACCTGGACAATTCCCGAAAAAGGCGTATATTTGAGAGGTCATAAGAATTTGGGGGCGTCCCGGATTCGACGTGGATAGGAAGCTTTGAGGAGCATGTCGGGGATTGTACGCGGACCTCGTTAAAAACGTACAACTGCTTTAAATGGCGAAGATTCTTTCGCTATGGCTGCCTAGTTGTAGCCCGCAAACCAAGGTAGTGACTCCGGGCCTTGGGGAGTGTCACTTTAGGGGTCTCGCCAGTGCACTGGTTCTCCCAGGGTTCACTGGTTAAATAAGCTGGGCGAGGATCTTAAAGGAGTGTGTCTGTGAACGCCTTTTAGGTCCTACAATGCACAGACTAAACATGTAGCCCGCCTCATTGTGGATCATTTGCGGACGGGGGTTCAATTCCCCCCGCCTCCACCATTT
>CAYRIE010000280.1:0-2149 GCA_964424215.1 uncultured Pseudobdellovibrionaceae bacterium | reverse complement strand
AATCGTTGGCGAACTGATGGTGGAAGTTGTGGTACCCCTCACCGTAGGTGAAAAAGGCCAAAAAGAAATTGTCCTTAGCCGTGTGCTCCTGCGAGTAGGTGGACTTACCCCAGATGTGAGCCAGCGAATTGATGAAGAAGGTAGCGTGCTGAACAAACACCACGCGCAAAAGGCCAGCTACCACAAAGCCTCCCCAGGCGGATCCGAAGGCTGCGCCCAAAAGAGTTGGAATGCCAAATCCTACAAAGATGGCCACCGGCAAATAGTATTTGTGCTGCCACATCACCATGGGGTCTTTTAAAAAGTCGCGGCCCCAGATCTCGGGCCGAAAGGCGGTGGACTTCCAAAAGATCCAGCCGATGTGGGACCAGAAAAAGCCCTTCTTGGCATTGTAGGGATCTTTGGGTTGATCGACGTAGCGATGGTGCATGCGATGATCCGTGCACCACTTTAGCGCGCTATTTTCGATGGCGCCGGCCCCAAAAACGAGCAGCAAAAACCTCACGATCGGGTGAGCGTCGTAGGTGCGGTGGGAGAAAAGGCGGTGGTACCCTGCCGTGATGCCAAGACCTGTCGCCAAATAAAACGCTATAAAAATGACCCATACGGCGGGCTCAAATCCTCGGTGCATCAGGTAGTGAGGCACTAGGAATAGGGCCAAAATCGGCGTTGAGATCAAAAAGGTCATTGAGACGTAGTCTCTTTTGGGCGCTTGTTTAATGGGCTGAGTTGTCACTTGTGTTGTCCTCCCCGGTTCTTCTTCTCCGATTTAGCATCAAATGGCTCAAAGGAGTAATATTAATCACATAATCGGAGTTATGGGAGCGGTTAAGCTGCGGATTTCTGGTCGGAAGCCGCTGGTTCAATTCTCTGCGCCAGCTCCTGGACTTTGTGCCGCAGGTGGTTGTTTTCCTTTTGAAGCCGCTCACAGTTTTTTAATAGCTCCGCCCGGGTCATCATATCAAAACTGGGAGGTTCATCTTTTTGAGAGCTTTTAGGTTTTTGGGCTGCCTCCCGGTGGGGTGAGCCGTGCTTAAGGTCTTCTTCAATGTCCTCGGGGATCCAAAGCTCCGGTGCAAAGCTTTTAAGTTGGAGGTGCCCATCTAAGATCAACTCCCGCACCTCCTGAATCAACTGAAGGACAGCGCTCTGAATCTTAGCGTTTTCTGAAATGTCGTAATTTAAAATGTCCATCACCTGGGCCCGCGTGGATGAAGGTAATAAGCTTTTCACTCTGGCTTGATTTTCAGAAGGGAGGGATTGTAGGGCGGTTCCAATCGTAAGGGGCTTGCACCTTGTGAGAACCTCTAAGAGCGCCTCATCTGGCCAGCTCATAATGATCTCAAAAGAGAGCATTTTCTCTTGCAGGGCGCTCACCCAGCTCGTGTCTTCCTCACCAATGATGTTAAGCAGCTGAGCTCTCTTGGTGGCATCAAGGCCTTCAAGGAGTTTAACGAGCTGAGCAAAACCACCAGGTTTTCGGTAACGTGCCAAGGTGCTCATGGGGGCATCACCTCAAGTTTAAGGGTTTCCCAGCTTATCGGCACCTGAGGGAGGTTCGTTTAAGGATAGTAGTGCAGGCGAGACATATTTTGATGCACGTAGTTCGTGGTGGCTTCAAGCTCATCTTTGAGCCTGAGAACCTGATTTCTGAGCGTGCTAATTTGAGATTGCTGTTGGGTGCTGGCGCCGAAGTTAGTTAGCAGATCTTGAGCTGTGGCGATCGTAGCGAGCAGATCATCGATCTTAGCGTCAGCCTGGGCAGAAGAGGACATCACATAGGAGACAGAGCCTGAAAGGTTGCTCTCTGTAGCCGTTAAGTGGCCCGTTCTAAAAAGATCGAGCAGCACAAACTCAATGGCCACTTCCTCCAGTTCGTTTTGCAAAAGGACGGCCACTCTTTGCTTCACATAATCTTCAACTGAAGTGAGCATTTCACTTAGCTCTCTATAGGTGGCACCGGGCTTTGTAACCGAATCAAAGCTAGCAGCAAGTTTCTGCTCTGAGCTGTCGATATCCCGGGCTGTAACGACTAAATCACCATTTCTAATACGATCCTGGTGAAAAAGGTGATGCAGAAATTCATGAACGAGGGTCCATCTGGTGGCATCGGCACGAACAAATATAATGGCTCTACCGAGGGCGTAAT
>CAYRIE010000279.1:0-2165 GCA_964424215.1 uncultured Pseudobdellovibrionaceae bacterium | reverse complement strand
CCCCACAGCCGTGAAATCAGCGGCAGGGCCAGGGGGCTAAGTTGATGGGCCAGATGAGGCGGTAATAAAAACCAAGGTTTAAACCTAGACATTAGCGGGGGTACAAACCTCTGAGCAGCATAGCGCGCTCGAGCCTGCGCGTTGCCACCGCCAGAGCCCCTGTTCGCATGTCCACCTTCTTGTCGCGAGAAAAGGACCAAACTTCATTGAAAGCTTTGGTGAGAATCTTCTTGAGCGTGGCTTCCACCTGCTCTTCGTCCCAGAAGAAGTTGGAGATGTCTTGCACCCACTCAAAATAACTCACAACCACACCGCCGCCGTTGGCGAGCACGTCCGGAACGATGATCACACCGCGATCATGCAAGGTTTTGCTGGCGCTGGTTGTGGTAGGTCCGTTGGCTCCCTCAACAATCACTTTGGCCTGAATTTTATCCGCGTTGCCATCATGGATCACACCCTCAAGTGCACAAGGCGCTAAGACATCCACTTTCAGTGTCATCAACTGATCGTTGGTGATCGGCTCAGCACCGGGGAAGCCCGTGATGACACGATTCTCATCGACATATTTCATCAGGGCGGGGATATCTAAGCCCTCTGCATTGTAGAGTGCGCCTGTGACGTCAGAGACGGCTACGACCTTCGCTCCGAGCTGATAAGCTTTGTTGGCAGCATTGCGTCCCACGTTTCCAAAGCCCTGAATCGCAAGAGTGAGCTCTTGCATCTTCCAGTTGTTTTTAAGGGCCAGCTGCTCCGTGCAGTAGATTACGCCGTGACCTGTGGAGCTTTGCCTGCCCAAGGAGCCGCCGATCTCAACGGGCTTTCCTGTGACCACACCGGGTTGAGAGTAGCCGGTCTGTTGAGAGTAGGTGTCCATGATCCACGCCATGGTCTGCGCATCGGTTCCCATGTCCGGAGCTGGGATGTCCAGGTTGGGTCCGATGAAACTGGACATCTCGGTGGTAAGACGACGGGTGAGGTTTTGCTTTTCCGTACGGGAGAGCTGGGATGGATCCACGCGCACTCCGCCCTTAGCTCCGCCAAAGGGGAGGTTCAGCAGAGATGTCTTAAAGGTCATCAGGGCCGCAAGGCCTGCCACCTCACTGGCATCCACATCCTGGTGGTAGCGGATGCCGCCCTTATAAGGTCCCAGGGTGGCGTTGTACTGAACCCTGTAACCGTTAAAGACTTTAACGGTGAAGTCATCCATTCGAACCGGAATGCTAAAGATGAGCACCCTTCTTGGCCGCTGGAGCCTAGCCAGAACGTTGGGGTCACAACTGATGAGGTTGGCCGCGGTTTCCAAAGAGCTTAGAAAATTCGAATACAAAGGGCCGGTGGTAATGTTGTCCATTTTAAAATCGACTCCTCACGGGATAGCGAATTGAACGGCGAAATTGAAAATTCGGCAGCGAGCTTAACTCCGATCTGAGCTTTAGGAAAGGGCTGGTCAGTGCGTCAACGCCTTGGTAAGGTGGCCAGACTTTAGCTTCCACTGCGGGGTCGGGACGATGGCTGATTTTCACCGAGAATTCTTTAAAGGGCAAAAGATCCTCATTTTAGGGGACGTGGGTTTGGACGAGTACTACCACGGCGAGGCCCACCGGCTCAGCCCGGAGGCGCCCGTCCCCATCCTGGAAGTCCAAAGAGAGGATCAGCGGCTGGGCCTTTCAGCCAACGTGGCCCTCAACATCGCCGCCCTTGGGGGGCACCCACTTTTGGTGTCGGTTGTGGGAGAGGATGAGGCGGGGGGCAAAATCCGTGGGCTTTTAAGCCAGGGGGGATGCCCGTCCGATGAACTTCTGGTAGACAACTCCCGGCCCACGACCCGAAAAACCAGGGTCATGGCAGGCCACCACCACCTGGTCCGCATCGATCACGAGCGGCGCCAGTTCCTCTCAGAAGAGGTTAAAGGTAAGCTATTTAAAAGGTTTGAGGAGCTTTTGCCTGAGGCCGATGGCGTGATTCTCCAGGATTACGGCAAAGGCGTGGTTTCTGAAGACGTCGCCCAGCACCTGATTCAAACCGCTCGCAGGCACGGCAAAAAGGTTCTCGTGGATCCCTATAGATCCACACCTCTTAGGCATTACCGCGGCGCCGACCTTATGACGCCCAACCGAGATGAGAGTTTAGCTTTGGCCGGCTGGGTATCTGAAGGATTGCACCAG
>CAYRIE010000278.1:0-2182 GCA_964424215.1 uncultured Pseudobdellovibrionaceae bacterium | reverse complement strand
AGCTGCTACAGTGCGCCAGCTGGGTTTATCGGCGCTGATACTTTCCAACGGTCCTGGCGACCCGGAGAAGGTGAAAGGCGCGCTTGAAGTGATTAAAGATCTATTGGGTGAGATTCCCATGCTCGGCATCTGCATGGGGCATCAACTTCTGGGTCGGGCGCTCGGTGGCAGAACCTACAAACTAAAATTTGGCCACCGCGGCGGAAACCATCCCGTTCAAGATTTAAGGAGCGGCAAAATCTACCTGACCAGCCAGAACCACGGCTACGCCCTGGAAGAGCAGAGCTTACCCCAAGGGGTGAGGGTGACCCACGTCAACCTGAATGATAAGACGGTTTCAGGAATTCATAGTGAAGCCCATAGGGCATGGGGTGTGCAGTTTCATCCCGAGGCCTCCCCAGGGCCGCGTGAGGCGCAGGAAATTTTTGACCAATTTTTTCGAGGGTTATGAAAGAACAGTACGACGCATTTTTTGAACGACTTCTGCTCACCTTTGTGGGGGCGGACTGGCAAAATGATCTAGAGCAGGGCAAACAGGAGTTTTACGGCTCGCTGGGCTCAGGCGGAGAGGATCTTTCCGGCTATGAGCGGCAGGTGGATTTGTTCTTCTCTTGGTTTTTGTTCACCCGTCTTTTGGAGAGCTCCAAAGAAACTCCGCTTGAGTACGTACTTAGCCACCCCAATACTTTACCGGTGAACGAGCAAGAAGAGCGCTTCTTACTCGGACTGGCTAAGCACGAAAAGTCCATCTACGAAATTCAAAAGATCAAAGATCAGCAGGTGTTTTTAAAAGACCTAATGAACGGTGAGAAAAGAAAAGTGCTCTGCTACGAATCCCTAGTCGGTTTTGAAAAAGGGCAGTTTCTAAGCACTTGGATCTGGGCGCACGAGGATCAGCACTATCTTATAAAAGGGCTGTGTTTTCACCCTGACGACTCAAAAGCTTTCCTTCGTAAAGAAATTAAAAAGCTTCGGAAAGCCAGTGAAAAACAGAAAAACTCCGATTTTGACGATTTCTTTTTGGCAACGTTGCGCATGAAGCTCAAGGCAGACAAGTACCATCACATTCGGCCAGAGGACATCTACACGTTGGCAGAAAAGGTGAAGCTTTAGTGGGGAAGCGAGAAGACCTTAAGAGATTGGTGATTTTAGGTAGCGGGCCCATTGTGATCGGTCAGGCCTGCGAGTTTGATTATTCAGGCACCCAAGCTTGCAAGGCCTTAATGAAAGAGGGTTACGAGGTGATTTTGATCAACTCAAACCCCGCGACCATTATGACCGACCCTGAGATAGCCACTCGCACCTACATTGAGCCTTTGACTTTAGAGTACGTCACTAAAATTTTGGAAACCGAAAAGCCCGACGCTATCATTCCTAATTTGGGCGGGCAGACGGCGCTGAATCTAGGACTTGGGCTTCATAAAGCTGGAGTCTTAAAAAAACTCGGAATCGAAATGCTGGGTGTTCAGCCGGAGGTGATTGAGCGCGCCGAAGACCGTGAGCAGTTTCGCAAGGTTCTAGATTCCACGGGCTCTCACTATGCCAAAAACTTTATCATACGTAATTTCGATGAGGGCCTTGCGGCAGCAGAGCAGCTCAATTTCCCGATCATTTTGCGTCCCAACTACACCTTGGGCGGCGGTGGGGGCGGCGTTGCCTACTCGCGGGAAGAGTACCAGTGGCTGCTCTCGCAGGCTCTGCAGGAGTCTCCCACTTCCGAAGTTTTGGTTGAAGAGAGTCTAACGGGCTGGAAAGAGTTTGAGCTTGAAGTGATGAGAGATGGTGCGGGAACTGCCGTTATCGTCTGTAGCATTGAAAACATGGATCCATGCGGCGTTCACACCGGGGACAGCATTACGGTAGCCCCTCAGCAGACCTTAAGTGATAGAGCCTACCAAGACATGCGCGATGAAACCTTGCGTATCATTGAGGCCGTAGGCCTTGAGACGGGTGGTGCCAACATTCAGTTTGCTGTGGACCCAGTTAGTGGCAGGCGGTGTGTGATTGAGGTGAACCCACGGGTGAGCAGATCCTCGGCCCTAGCCAGTAAGGCCACTGGGTTTCCGATCGCCAAAATTGCCGCACTTCTTGCTGTGGGCTACCGTCTTGAGGAGCTGCTCAATGACATCACACTGAGCACACCCTGCTGCTACGAGCCTGCCCTTGATTACGTCGTTGTTAA
>CAYRIE010000277.1:0-2189 GCA_964424215.1 uncultured Pseudobdellovibrionaceae bacterium | reverse complement strand
AGCTGAAATGATTCCAACGGTCATGGTGTTGGAGTGACCAAAAGGGTTTCCAAAAGCAGCCACCCATTCGCCCACCTCAATGTTTTCGCTGGAGCCGAGCTGCAAATAGGGCAGCTTTTTTCCATCCGCGTCGACTTTAAGAAGAGACAGATCACCGCGCACATCACGGCCCACGACCTTAGCGTCATAATACTTTTCCGGATCTTCCAAAAGCGAGACCTGAATGGCGCCATCTTCTCTGGCCACATGGGAGTTGGTTAAAATGTAGCCATCCTCGCGAATGATAAAACCTGTTCCTAGCGCCTGGGCTCTGGGGGGCATCTGCCGGGGAGAGAGCCCTGGCCCGCCGAAAAACTCCTCTAGCATCTCAAGCATCGGATCGCGCGCCAGCGGCCTTCCTACGGGTATGGTGATGGAGATAGCCACCACGGCAGGGTTGATCTTGCGAGCTAGTTCAACGAAAAGATTTTTAGGCATGGGATCGCCCAGCTTCACACCCGCCATCGGGGCGGACTTAGAGCGCGTGCTCACTTGGCTTGCGCCAAACCCAAGGGCCAAACACAGTAGGGCGATTAAGAGTGAACTGGCCCGCTTTCCGTCAAACTTCGGCATGATCTGTTCCTCCTGTCACAAAAATTTTCCCAGAGCTATTTGGATTGCACAAATTGAAGCTGGAGATCTTGGACCAATTTCGTAAGAAAATCTGACTCCTCGCTGGACAGATTATCTTTGGTTTTTTCCTGGAGCATTAAAAGTAAATCAATGTTAAACCGCGCCAGATCTTTATCGACCTCGACCTTTCCGCTAGCTGGATGGGGAGCTAGACCCAGGTGGATCGCTGCCTGTGAGCCAATCGACATCACTAGCGTTGAAAAGGAAGCTTCCAGAGAAAAGTTTTCCGCCATGACCTGACCTTTCGAGTTGGGAGTGTGCGGCTTTTTTACTACGCTCTCGGCCGTTTAAGCAAGTTTCTTACGCCCTCTCTCCTAAAAGGCACATGCTTTTAAAAGAAGGCTGAATTGCGGTAAATGGTAAGCCTGTGGTCAGCGGATCAGACCGGGTAGTGGCCCACCAGGTGCTCGATTCGGCGGCGTACAGTGGGCTGAGACCTTAGGTTTGTTGCGCTTTGATGACGCGCGATGGGCTCTACAACGAACAGATGCCTTAGCGACCTGGGCGAAGATAACGGATCATTAAGAGAGTAGCTTTCAAGTTTCCATAGCACGTTGGCGATGGCTTCGGGTCCTCCGACATATTCGGAGGCTAGCTGATCGGACTGAAAGTAGGCCTGAGAGCCGACGCAAAACCTCACCACGGCCCGAGCGGCGGGTGGAAGCGGAAGGTTCTTTAAAAAAGCGCCCGCACCCCGCACAAATTTTCTGATGGGGCCGATTTTTTTGGAATCAGAATCTGACGGATCTGCTGAGACTTTATGCAGCCAAAGATCCCAGCCCGTAAGTCCGGTGGCCAGAGTCTGCGGCAGAATATCTAGTCTTTTGATCTTAGCTAGCTCTAGGGCCAGGACCGCGCGCAGCTCATCCCTGCTCAGCGTGGTGAGCAAAGACTCGGTGACGAACATATAGGAGCTGCGCCAGCTTCTGCCAAAAGTAAGAGCTGTGGGCGTTGAAGAGTTGAACAAATAAACTTTGGGCAGGGGTAGGCGCGCCTTTTTGCAAAGAAGAGAGAGCTCTTCAAACAGTCCCCAGGGGTCCTGACCTTCCAGCTGTGTGCCGCGTAACACCTGCGGCAGGCGGATGTCGGGAAAGACAATCACCATCACCCAAAAGGATAACAAAATCACCGAGCCCCATAGCCAACCTTGAGGTCCCAGAGATGACCCTAACTTAAGCAGCACAACGGCCATCAAAAGAAAGAGTAAAGCTATGCGCCATGTCCGTTGAATCAAGCTGCCTCCGCATGATCACTATCCTTGATTGGGCTTCAAAAAACAAGGATGATAGGTGGATCTACAAGGAGGTCTCCTAGTGCAAGTGGACGTTCACACTCTCAATGCCGCCGTCCAGCAGGAAAGCCAGTTTGTCTCTCGGATGATGGTCGAGGTCGGCAAGGTGGTCGTAGGTCAAACGGAGATGCTCGAGAGCATCGTCATGGGACTGCTCACGGGAGGGCACGTTCTTCTGGAGGGCGTACCGGGCCTGGCAAAAACTCTGACCATCTCAACCATTTCC
>CAYRIE010000276.1:0-2190 GCA_964424215.1 uncultured Pseudobdellovibrionaceae bacterium | reverse complement strand
GCTCCTTTGCTTAAGTACGAGCCAGATCATCCAGACGCCAATCCTGATGGGTACGTGGCCTATCCCAACATCAATATGATGACGGAGATGGCGGATATGATTCAGGCCACCAGGGCCTATGAAGCCAACATTGAAGCCTTTAATGCCACCAAGTCCATGGCGGTTAAGGCTCTGGAAATAGGCCAGTAGGGAATATGGACTAGGAAGATTATTCCCCCTACGTCTATAATGAGGGGAAGATCCCAGGAAGGGGAGAAACCATGGATGGTTTAACAATATCGACCCAGCAAGGATTGCTGGAAACCGGTCGAACCCAAAGTGAGCTGACGCGCACCAAGCTGCGTCCCCAGGGGGCCCAAGATGGGTCGGAGTCCTTCTCCCAAAGCCTCAATAAGGCCATCGGGCAGGTCAATACCCTGCAAAAAGCTTCAGACCAAAAGATGGAAGATCTGGCCACTGGGCGCACCGACAACATCGCCGAAGTTATGATCGCGGCTGAAAAAGCTGACATCTCCTTGAGACTGATGACTCAGATTCGAAACAAAATTTTGGATGCTTATCAAGAAATTATGCGGATGCAGGTGTAGGTTTGACGGAGGTCCACGTTGGATAAGTTATTTCGCAATTTAGCTCTTCAGATGCGGAGCTACTTTAAATCACTCTCCCCGGTCAAGCGCGCCGCTGCCACGGGAGTGCTGGCCGTGGCAGCCGTCTCTGTTGTCGTGGTGGGCCTGATGCTCAGCGGGAGCGATTACGTACCTCTTTTGACCAACGTGCCCTCGGACACGATGGGTACGGTGGTGAGCACGCTTGAGACAAAAAACGTTCAATACAGGATCGGCAAAGAGGGCAATTCAATCCTCGTCCCCAAAGATCTTTTGCACTCAAGCCAGCTGGCCCTGATGTCTGAGCTGGGCTCAGGACGAATCGGTCAGGTCGGATTTGAAATTTTCGAAAAGCAAAACCTTGGAACCACCTCCTACGCCCAGAGGGTCAACTACCAGAGGGCCCTTCAGGGGGAGCTGATGCGAGCCATCAACAGCCTGGATGCTGTGGCCAAATCTAAAGTGATTCTAGCCCTGCCCCCGAAGAAAACTTTTTTAGAGGAATCTGCTCCGCCCAAAGCTTCGGTGGTAGTCGACCTTCAACCCGGCAAGGGCCTGAACGAGGAGCAAGTTCGCAGTATCGTCTACCTTGTGGCCAATGCTGTGGAAAACATGGATGCAGAGAATGTGTCCGTTGTGGATTCCAAAGGCAAAGTCCTCTCAAAAAAACGTGATGGTATGGCAGCAGGCTCTGGTGAGCTGCTGGAAATGAAGCTTCAGGTGGAAGGGCAAATTGAGAGCCGCGTTGAATCCATTTTGGCCCGTGTGGTGGGTGACGGCAATGTGATGGTGCGAGTCGATGCGAGTCTTAATCCTCAGGCCATATCGATGATTCAGGAAACGGTCGATCCGGAGCAAACCGCTATTCGCAGCGTGCAAAGTGAGGAAGAGACGCTCCAGGGCAACCGGACCAATCCGCTGGGCGTTCCCGGAGCTCGGGCCAACTTGCCTGGGGCGGAGGAAGCAGGACAGGTTGCCTACAATCAAGACGTTAAAAAAGAGCTTAAGACCACAAATTTTGAAGTTCCCAAGACCGTTAAAAACATCAAAGAGGCTGCGGGCGGAATTCAGCGGCTGAGTGTAGCCGTGATTGTGGACGGGGTTACCGAAGAGGTGACCGACGCCGAGGGACAGACGCAAATGGTCTGGAAACCCAGAGCGCCCGAAGATCTTGCGAAGTACGAAAATATCATCAAGTCTGCCATTGGTTTTAGCGAGACAAGAGGCGATTCGGTAAAGATCGAATCCCTTCAGTTCACGGCTGAAGATTTTGAGCAGTCCGAGCGTCTACTCACCTCACTGCACCGCGAACGGCTGCTGCGGTTTGTGGCTACCTGGGGCCTAGCTATCTTCGGATTGGGACTATTGTTTTTCACCGTGGTCAGGCCTTTCATGAGATGGGTGACCGACAGCTTTCACGACTCTGTGGATGACCTTTTGCCGCGCACCATTGAGGAGCTAGAGGAGCTTCAGGCTGTGGACAACACCCTGCCCGGAATGTCAGGCGCTCTCCCAATTCTTGAGGAAACGCTGGATCCTGATAAGGCGGAGAGCGAACTTCTTAAAGACCGCATCATGAAAATTG
>CAYRIE010000275.1:0-2240 GCA_964424215.1 uncultured Pseudobdellovibrionaceae bacterium | reverse complement strand
GCTCAAGAATTCTAAAGCACTCTTCGAAGGCCACCGCGCCAGATACCACAAGAGACTCTTTGGCAAACAGCTGCGCTCTTCCCCAGCGGGGCGTGAGAGCTAAGGACTCCGTAGTCAAATCACCGGAGGGCATATCTTCTCTGAGAGCGGCTCGAATAAGTTCCAAAAGGGTTGGCACCATGGGATCAGTCCAGGTCGTGGGTGAGTCGACGTATCTCTTCTTTGATGACACGACTTGCCACTTCCGGCAACAGCTCCCTGAGGGCTTTTTCCAGGCGCTCTTCGAGCTGGGATCTAAAGGCTCTCTGCATATAATCGTCGACCATCTTTTTTACAGACGGGTTCAGGACACTGGCCTCCTGGGTGGCGGGCCGGGGAATGTCCTGCCAGTTGTCAGAGAGCTGAAGGTGATCATCAGAGGCTGACCTTAGGGGTTCAGGTTCCGGCGCTTCTTGAACGCTCGTAAACTCTAAAGAGGAAGCAGCAGAGCCAGTCGGAGGGTCATCTAGCGTAGTGATGACAAACTCCTCTTCATCCACTTCCTGAAGATCAACTTTGAATTCATCAAGGTTTTGCGCCGACCAGGGGTCCGTCTCACTTGACTGAAACAGGCCAGCCTCGCTGCTCGGGGCCTCTTCGCCAGAAAAATTCGCCAGCTGATCAAAATCTTCCATCGACCAGGACTCTTTGTCTTCGCTTTCAGTGGCGTGGTCTAAGGTAATGGGCTGTTCAGCAGCCTGTGGGCTGATCTTCTCTGGGGGCTGCGGATTTTGGGCTGCGGAAGCTTTGGGCTCCTGGGGAGCTTTAGAGGGCTCACTTACAGGAGCACTTTGGGCAGCGCTCTTTTGCTCTTCTTTAAATCCCGCTGTTACACTGGGTGAAAACTGCAAAAAGGGCGCGACTTTATTTTGCTGAACTAAAGGAACATGGCGCTGAACGATTCCCCTAAGATCATCGACCTCAAAGGGTTTTTCAAGTCGAACCTCAGCGCCGCACTCCTGGAACTTGTCCTCATCTAGGCTCATAAAAGAGCTCCACATGAGCACAACGGGAATGTCTGAAAATTCAGGATTGGCTTTCAGCTCGGCACAAACTTCGTAGCCATTTTTTTTCTGCAGGAGCACATCCATAAAGATAATATGGGGCTGAAAGGTGCGGGCTACGTCCAGGATGTCTAAGCCCATATGGACGCTTTTGACCTCCACGGAATAGTCCTGCAGGGCGAGTTGGATCACTTTTTTGATGGTGGCACTCTCATCACCAAGCAAGACGCGTAAGGCCATATCCACTGAGTAAAAGATGAAACAGATTTAGAGTCAAGAACAAGGGCCAGGAGCCCGACTCGTTGACCCCTCTTAAAAACTCCGCATAGGATGCCAAGGTGGGCACCATAATTGATCGCTACATCGTCAAATCCTTTCTGGTCTACTTTTTAGGCTCTCTCACCCTATTTTCGGTGCTCTTTTGTGTGGTCGACATGATGACCAATCTGTCCCAGTACGAAGTGCCGGGGCAACTGATGCTCACCTACTACGGCTATTATATTTTTGAGATTGCCTATCAGATGCTGCCGGTGGCCTGTCTGGTTGGAACCATCTTCACGCTCACTACGATGAGCAGAAACCTTGAGCTGACAGCGCTCTTTAGCATGGGGATGAGCTTTTTTAGAATCACAGCGCCGCTAATTTTACTGGTGGTGCTTTTATCAGGGGTGGCCTTTTTTCTTTCAGATAGGGCGATGCCTGAGTTGATCAAGGAGCGCACCTTTATTTACTACTCTGAGATTCGCAAACGTCCCGATCTTTACTCAACGGTGAGAGCCGATAAGATCTGGTTTAGGTCCCGTAACATGATTTTCAACCTCAATTCAATTCAGCCGGCCAGCTCAAAGGCCTCAGGGCTTACGCTTTATTTTTTCGGCCCCGAGTTTCAGCTCGTTGAGATGTTAACCGCTCAGACGGTCACCATAGAAGGGGAGAGGTGGAAGTTAAAAGATGGTCACGTCACTTTGTTAGGTGAGGAACATCAAGCTCCCCGAACTCTTGCCTTTAGTGAAAAGTCGGTCCTGATGCCCCACGGGTTTTCAGATCTTCCCACAACGGGGGGGCCATCTGAGACGCTCAGTTTAGGGGAGCTGGGCCGCTACATTGAGCGCAACAAGGAGGCGGGCCTTGATACCCTTCACTACGAAGTGGATTATCACGCCAAATGGAGCTTCTCACTGGCAGCTCTGGTGATGT
>CAYRIE010000274.1:0-2261 GCA_964424215.1 uncultured Pseudobdellovibrionaceae bacterium | reverse complement strand
ACCTTAATGGCCTGTGCGGCCTTGGGCACAAGAGCCAAAAACAAAATGAAGGTGAGAGTGGCTAACTTACCAATTTTTGCCATCTTTAGCCTCTCCTGACTGCTGTTCCATCTCCTTAGCTCGGATCCTCTTTTCCTGACGGCTGAGCTCCTCTAAAATCTGCTCTACATCCTCGGGCTTGAGTTCTTCAGGTTGAGGCTGCTCCTTTTCTTCTTCTTGCGGCTGCTCACTGTTATCAGGCTGCTCATTATCCTCGCCCTCGCTGGAGCCCTCGCCGCCCTCGCTGTCATCTTCTCCGTCACCTTGGCCGCTTCCCTCACCCGCAAGAAGCAGCTCGATGTTGTGCTTTACCTCTTGAGATTTAGGATTGAGTTTCAAAGCGCGCTGATAAAGCTCCAGTGCCTCTTTGATGTTCTGTCGATGCCCTTCCACCCGGGCCAAATTAAAAAGAGCTTGAAACTCCACGTCTGCTTTTAAGTTCTCAGCCTCCAGCACCAAATTGTAGCTTTGATAAGCTTTGTCAAAATCTTCTAGGACCTCGTAGGCCACCCCTAAGTTCATCTGCAGTTGGGGGTGAAAAGGGTCCCTGGCAACAGCTGCCGCGAACCTTTGGAGCGCCTCCTGGTCACGCTCTCTATAGAGATCCATCACGCCGGCGTTGTTGTCCACGATGACCTTTAGCTCATTGGTCACCTCTGAGCAGCCCACTACAAAAATCAGCATGGCTAACAAGCTGACTCGTCTCATGAGGCCCTCTCAAATCTTCCCGCCCAACTACTGGAGCCGGGTTTGCGGTCGTGTAAGAGCAGATCGATTAGAGCGAATAAAAATCCAAGGAATAAAAAGATCTGAAAGTGCTCGGTGACATTAGCTGAGATATGGCTATCGAATTCGGCCTGCTCAAGGGACCTTAGGTCGCTGTGAAGCTGCGTGATCTCACCTCCCCCGTAAGAGAGGTGATAAAAAGAGCCGCGCCCTTTTTGCGCAAGCTCCTTTAAAAACGTGCCGTTAACCCGGCTGATCACGTCGCTTCCTGAAGCGTCCTTGATGTACCCCCGCAAATAACCCGTTGGCTCCTTAATAGGAATACGGTCGCCAGCTTCCGTGCCCACAGCGAGCGTAAAGACTCTAACTCCATCACCTGTTAGCTTTTCCACTAAATCAAGTGCGCCCTGTTCGTGATCTTCACCATCTGAGGTGATAATAACCACCTTGGTGATACGGCCCTCCTCGGGCATAGCGTCCACACCGCCGCGCTGAAAAGCCTCCATCGCCTCTGAGAGGCCTTTTTCAAAGCTGGTCCCTTGGGTCTGAACAAAATCTGGGCTCAGGTCATCTAAGTACATCTTAATGGCTGATTTATCTGTGGTCAGAGGTGAGAGCAAAATGGCTGAGCCCGCAAAGGCCACCAGAGCGATCCGGTCTGTGCCCATCTGGTCCACCAGGCGCTTAAGTTCTCTTTTAGCCAGATCGATCCGGGTGGGCTTAATGTCCTCTGCTAACATGGAATTGGACACATCCACCAACAAAAGGATTTCAATGCCGAGGCTTTTGACTTCCTCACCTTGGCCCACGCCTTGGGGCCTTGCCCAGGCCAGAGCAAAAAACAGGAGCGCCAAAAGCTGACAGATGAGTTTAACCCTGCGCTTAGGCACTGACACGCTGGCCGTTAGTTTTTCAAACCCGAAAGTTCCCAAAGCTTTTTTAAGGCGCCCTCTTTGCCGCCTCTCCCAGAACACCAAAAGAGCCGCCAGAGCCATCAGAAGCCAAATCAAATGAAGAACTTCAGGGTTTGCAAACCTCATGGGCCCTTCCTTAGCCACGTGTTGCGGCTCAGAACGCCGGCAAAGTAGAGCCAGAAGGCCCATGCCGCCCATGGCGGAAAAAGCTCGGTGTATCTGGTGTACTGCTGTATATCGACTTTGGTTTTCTCAAGTTCATTGATCTCTTCAAAAGCTGCTACAAACTGATCGGTATCATCTACGCGGTAGAACTTGCCCCCGGTTTCATCAGCTAGCCTCGTGAGAAGATCCACATTCACCGCGCTGTACATGGGCTGATAGCGCTTCACCTGACGGCCAAACATGTCCTGAGAGTAAACGGGAAGCTGCGCCTGCCCGTCTTTTCCGATCCCTACACTGTAGATACGAATATTAAAGTCTTTTGCAATCTTTAAGGCCGTCTCAGGAGCGATGGTGCCGCTGTTGTTCTCTCCATCAGTTAGCAAGATGAGCACCTAGCTTTTGGCATCAGAGTCTATA
>CAYRIE010000273.1:0-2279 GCA_964424215.1 uncultured Pseudobdellovibrionaceae bacterium | reverse complement strand
GCGGCCAGCCACCTTGGTCGACTCGGACGCTCGCCAGAATTTCACCGAGGCGCTGCTGCTGGCGCAAATTCTTCCGCCGGGAGTCTATCTGAGTTTTCACAGCCAGGTTTTCCTCGCTCCATGGGTGCGCAAAAACAAAGCCCTCGGAAGCTTTGAAGCCACCTCACCTGAAGCCCACTTAAGGCTTGAACTTTTTAAGTAATGAAGACAGCTCCCAAATGTAGTACGATGATCGGCGATTCGAAGGAGGAAAGTGTTTGAGAACTACGCGCAAAATGGGAAGCCCCGCAGTTTTATGGCTGAGGAACGCCGAAGAAAAAGACATCCCGGCAATCGTTGAGCTGTGTGAGATCGTCTATCCTCAAGCACCGCCCTACACCCTGGGGCAAATCCGCGGGCAAATCTCAAACTTTCCTGCCGGCCAGTTCGTTGCTATCTATGAGGGGCGAGTGGTCGGTTACTGCGCCTCCTTTAGAATCCAGGGCCAGCTTGCGCTAAAACCTCACACATGGATTGAGATCACCGGAAGCGGGTACGCCTCCCGGCACGACCCCTCAGGGGACCACCTTTACGGCATGGAGATCTTCATTCACCCGGACTACCGCAGGCTCCGTATTGGCCAGCGCCTTTACAACGCTCGAAAACAGCTGTGCATGGATCTTAAACTTGAGGGCATTGTGTTCGGGGGCAGGATTCCCAACTATGCCAGACGGGCGCAGCAGTACCCGGATGCCCTCGATTACGTTAAGGCCGTGGAAGCAAAGACCCTTAAAGACTCCACGCTTTCGTTTCACTTAAGATCTAATTTTCAGATTCTGGGCGTACTGCCTGAGTACCTCCCAGGGGATAAAGACTCCAAAGGGTATGCAGCTCATTTGCTTTGGAAAAACCCTAAGGCGACCAAAAGCCTCGAGTCTCCCCTTTCCAAAAGGCCGGTAAAATCCAAAGTTCGCGTGGCCTGCGTCCAGTACAAACTGCGCAAGGTGAACAGCTTTGAGGAGTTTGCCAGCCATGTGGAGTACTTTGTCGACGTGGTTTCAGACTACAAGGCCGACTTCGTGGTGTTCCCAGAAATGTTCACCCTGCAGCTTCTGTCCACCATGGATCAAAAACTCAACCCGCAAGAGTCCGTTAAAAAGTTAACTGAATTCACCATGCCCTTTACCGAAATGATGAGTGATCTGAGCTTACGGTACAACATCAACATCATCGGCGGATCTCAGCCCACCATGAAAGAGGACGGCGCTATTAGGAACACTGGCTTTGTGTTTTTGCGCGACGGTTCTGTTCACGTACAAGATAAGATCCACCCCACCCCCAATGAAAAGTACTGGTGGAATGTGGAAGGGGGCAATCAGGCCAACATGATCATGACCGACTGCGGACCTGTGGGACTTTTGATTTGTTACGACTCCGAATTTCCGGAGCTCACGCGTCACCTGATCGAACAAGGAGCGCTTTTGCTGTTTGTGCCTTTTTGCACCGACACACGCCAGGCTTACAACCGCGTTAGATATTGCTCCCACGCCAGGGCTGTGGAAAATCAGTGCTATGTAGCCTTAGCTGGCAACGTGGGCAACCTTCCCGGCGTAGAAAATCTAGACATTCAGTACGCTCAAAGCTGCATTCTCACCCCGTGCGATTTTCCCTTCGCCCGGGACGGCATCGCTGCTGACACGACAGCCAACGCCGAGATGGTGGCTCTTGCAGATCTTGATATGGAACTTTTAATTGAAGCCAGGAACTCTGGCACCGTTCGCCAGCTTCACGACCGCAGATTTGACATTTACTCCACCGTTTGGAGGGAGCAAAAGTCCAAATGAAAAAAATGATCTTTGATAAGGCCCCCGCCTACTGGTGGGAAGATTTAAGTGATCAGGAGCTTTTAAAGCTGCCTCTGAAGTCTTTGGGTCTTAAAATCAAAGGAACTCAGGTGGAGAGGGCTCTTAAGCGACTGCAAAGAGAGCTGAACCGAAGAGGACTTAAGATACAGCCCAAGGCATGGGTGTCCACCGAGTGGTTTTGTCCTGACGGTTTTGCTGGGTTCGCTATCCCCTTTTATCTTTTTCATCAGAGACTTGAACGGCTGTGGCGTAGGCACGTTGGGCTATCTGAGGGCCGCACCGCTCAAGAGTTCATGATGATCCTTAGGCATGAGTGCGGGCATCTGGTGGATAACGCTTATGGGTTAAGACGCTCCCCCCTGCGGCGGAAGGTTTTTGGGCTTTCCAGCACCCCCTACCCCAGATCCTATGAAGCCAAACCGTACTCCAAAAAAT
>CAYRIE010000272.1:0-2292 GCA_964424215.1 uncultured Pseudobdellovibrionaceae bacterium | reverse complement strand
CCCTAATGCCGATGAGAACTGCTTGGACCCGACTGCAGATGATTGCCGCTTTGCCGTGCCTTCCCTCGTTGAGGGTGTTCTTAGTGATGATCTGAATTGCTTTATCGCCACGGCAGCCTTTGGCTCACCTTTCCACTCGAAGGTCTCTGATCTTCGCAGGTTTCGGGACCAGGTACTTTTAAAGAGCGCCTGGGGCGAGCAGCTCGTTCATCTTTACTACGAGCTGTCCCCTCAGATCGCGCAGAAGATACAGGATCGACCCTGGCTGAAAGCTGGGACGCGGGCAGCTCTTTGGCCCCTATGGGCTGGCACACAGATTTACCTTTTAAGCCCCCTTGGAGCCCTTTCAGGACTTCTGCTCCTTTTCATCGGCCTAGCAGCTCTTCTTCTCCGAAGGCGGACGCTCCTAAAGCACTTTGGCCTAATTTTCATATCTCTTGTTACGGCAGGAGGCGCCTTAGCCCAGGGGCACCCAAATGAGCCTCCCTACACCCAAGCCCCCGAGCCAGGCTTTTCGGATCCTCCTTTAAGCTATGTGCGGGCTGAAGCTGCTCCCGATGTTCCCGCCACCACGAAGGGCTTTGCCATCAAAGGCGGCGCCTTTCGACCGATGGAAATCACCAACGAGAACACCGGTGTTTCCTTTAGCGAAATCTATGGTGAGCGCAAAGGCCCCATTATCTTTTTGGACTTCGACTTTCTGTTGGCAAGATCCGTTGGGCGCATCAACTTTAAACTTGGCACCGGCGTTTACGTGTCAGCTTCAGGCCGAGGCCGATTCGTATCCAATGCACCTACAAATCAGAATTTAGAATCGATGGAGCAGTTCACCTACATCGTGTTCCCGAACACGGCGACCTTGCAGTACAAGCTTCAGTTCTCGCCAAGCCAGTTTTTTGTTCCCTACGCTGAGGGCGGTGGCGGCTACTTTGCGTTCATGGAAAACAGAGACGACAAATTCAGCCCCAAGCTGGGCGGAGCCCCTGTGGGTGTCGGCGGCGGCGGCATTCAGATACTTCTGGATAAGCTAGATCCATTTTCACTTTCGCAGCTTCGCGCCGATTACGGCATTCAGCACGCCTGGCTGGTGGTGGATTACAAACACATCATCGGCCTTAGCGACAGGTTTGATTTCACCTCATCCATCATCAATGGTGGGATTTATCTCGAGTTTTAAATGACTCCCTTGCGACCCAGATACAAACTCACCATGTCCTATAAGGGGACGGTTTTTTATGGCTGGCAGAAACAGCCCCGCCCCGATCAGCCCAGTGTGCAAGGGGAGCTTGAAGGGGTTCTAAAGACCATTTTTCAAAACGACATTCGTGTCATAGGCTCAGGGAGAACGGACCGCGGGGTGCATGCTCTGGCTCAGACCGCGCACTTTGACCTTCAGACTCCGCTGACCGAGCAGGACGCCAAAGACCTCCTTCACAAACTCAACCGCCTCAGCCCGCCGGAGCTGTTCTGCTATAAGCTAGAGCAGTCGCCCCCGAAATTTCACGCCCAGCTGTGGACGGTTCAGAAAACCTACAAATACGTGCTCAGCAGCGCTAGATTCCCGCACCCTTTGTGGGGGGACCTAGTCGCCACAACTCCCGCAGCCCTAGATCTGGGGCGCCTCAACCTTGGAGCCCAGGTCTTTTTAGGCACCCACGACTTCAAAAGCATGCAGACCTCGGGAACCAAGGTGCCCCACACCACCCGAACTCTCGTGACCTCTGAGTGGCAGCAAAGCGGGGATCTGTGGGTGTACACCATAACTGGAGATGGCTTTTTAAAGCAGATGGTCCGAAATATCGTGGGGACCCTGCTCAGCTGGTCCGAGGGCGACGAAGGCCCTGAAAGCCTCCAGGCTCTATTGGCCGCAAAAGACCGCTCTCTGGCCGGTCCCTGCGCCGACCCCCATGGCCTCTACCTCTGGAAGGTGGAGTACGGCGACCCGATTGACAGCAAATGCCGCACATTGGCAAGCCTCCCCTTCACCCACCCCCCTTTCCCCTAAAAGACTGGAACCTTTTCCAGTGCATTGACAAAAAGGGGGCGAAACATTAAGACCTTACGACTTATACAGAATAAGGGCGGAGGACCATCCCTGTGAAAACTTGGAATGCTAAAAAAGAAGAAGTTGAGCCGAAATGGTTCCTGGTGGATGCCACTGACCAGAGTCTGGGACGTCTTTCTACTCGAATTGCCACGATTTTGCGCGGTAAACACCAACCGACTTTCACCCCCCACGTGGACACAGGTGACTTTGTTGTTGTGATCAATGCTGATAAAGTGGCATTGAGC
>CAYRIE010000271.1:0-2293 GCA_964424215.1 uncultured Pseudobdellovibrionaceae bacterium | reverse complement strand
TGCTAAAAACTTTATCCGCAAGCAGCCCCTAGAGACGGGAGGGTTTCAAATTGACCCTAAGCTCGCAGAGCACACAGGTATTGCGGAGTCGGAGAGGTTGGCGCTGGTGGCGCGCGTCGAGCAGGCGGCCCTTGAAAAGCTCAAACCCATTCAAGAAGAGGCTTACAAACAGGGCTACCAGCTGGGGCTAGATGAGGGGCGCGAGAAGGCCTACCAGGAGTCCATGCAGCGCTTGGAGCAGAGCTTTAAGTCCTGGGAAAGCCTGGTGGGCGAGCTGCAATCTTTTAAAACTGTACTGGTAGATCAGCACGAGCGCTCGCTGGTGAGAATGATGTTTCTTTTTGCCAGCAAGATCGCTCAAAGAGAAATCTCTGAGCATCCTGAGCTTATCGCTGAGGTGGTTAAAGATTGTGTTAAGAGGACTCAGGATGATGAGACTCTAAGAATCCTAGTGGCCAAAAATGATCTGGAATTTCTTAAAGAGATCTCTGGAAAGATGGGGCGAGACCTGTCATTTCTTAAAACCGTGCAGCTTGAGGAGTCCGAGGACATCACCCCCGGTGGCTGCGTGGTCGAGAGCAATTACGGTCAAATCGATGCCACTCTTGAGACGCGCGTGCAGAAGCTCTGGGAGCTGCTTGAGCCGCAGCTACCGCCTGCAAAGTCCGTCATAAAGGCCTCTTAAGATGATTGATCTAGATCTGAGTCCCTATGAGTCCGTGCTACAAAATGAACGCCTGGAGCGGGATCTTGGCAAGGTTACCGATGTCGTAGGTCAAGTGCTCGTGGGCTATGTCCCCGGCGTGAGCCTTGGTACCGTTTGCCGAATCAAGTCCCTAGATAGGGCAGGCGATTTCCTGGCTGAGATAGTCGGGTTCAAAGAAAAAAAAGCTCTTCTCCTGCCCCTAGGTGAGATGGGGCGAGTTGCAATGGGCTCCCAAATCGAAGTAGTCAGAACCACGGCGACCTTTCCTGTGGGCGAGGAGCTTTTGGGCCGCGTGCTAGATCCCCTAGGAAATCCCCTTGATGGCCTTGGAGCGCTGGAGCATGTGCAGACCGCTAGCGTGTACGCAACGTCTGTAAACCCCATGGAGCGGGAGGTGATCGATAAGCCTCTTGATCTGGGAGTTAAGGCCATCAATGGGCTGATCACCGTAGGTAGGGGTCAGCGGGTGGCTATCATGGCTGGATCCGGGGTCGGCAAATCGGTTCTTATGGGCATGATGGCCCGCAGAGCTGAGGCGGACGTCAACGTGATCGCCATGATCGGGGAGCGCGGCAGGGAAGTTAAAGAGTTCATTGAGGACATCTTAGGGCCAGAGGGTCTGGCAAAGTCCATTGTCGTTGTGGCTACAAGTGATCAGAACGCATTGGTCAGAATGCGCGGCGCCTATGCTGCCACCGCAGCCGCCGAGCATTTCGCAAAAAAAGGTCAGCGCGTTTTACTTCTGATGGATTCGGTGACGCGCTTTGCGATGGCCCAAAGAGAGATCGGTCTGGGCCGAGGTGAGCCGCCAGCCTCGAAGGGTTACACACCGAGCGTGTTTGCCGCCCTGCCAAAGCTTTTGGAGCGGGCTGGGACTTTCCCTGGAGGCGGTAGCATCACCGGTCTTTACACCGTTCTGGTAGAGGGTGATGACATGGATGAGCCCATTGCCGACAGTGTGCGTAGTATTGTGGATGGCCACATCGTTTTAGACCGCAAGCTTGCGCACAAGGGCCACTTTCCTGCGATAGACCCTTTGCAGAGCACCAGTCGACTGATGCCAAAAGTGGCCACCGAGGAGCACCGCCAGGCAGCGCAAAAATTAAAAAGCCTTTTAGCTGCCTACCGTGAGGCAGAGGATCTGATCTCTATTGGGGCCTACCAAAAAGGTGCAAATCCCATCGTGGATGAAGCCATTCGCAAACAGGACAGGATACGCGAGTTTTTGACTCAGTCGACCACCGAGCAGGTGAGCTTTCAGAGCACATTGGACTTTTTGCATGAGGTGGCTGAGTGAAGAAATTCAGATTCAGTCTTGAGAGGGTTTTAAATTTCAGAAAGCGGAACGCTGAGAGAGCGCTGGCGAGCTTTCAGCAGCAGCTGATGGTGGTGCAGGGCCAAGAAGAGCTGATCCAGCAGCTTCAGGGCCAGGTAACTGACACCTTTCGCGCGAGCGAGGCGCAAATTCATAGAGGCGGAGCCAGCTCCAACTTTCTTCAGTTGAACTCAGAGCTGATCAAAGGTTTGAACCGAAAGATAAAAATGGAGCAGGGCCACCTTAGGGACATGAAAATTGAGCTCGAAGAC
>CAYRIE010000270.1:0-2311 GCA_964424215.1 uncultured Pseudobdellovibrionaceae bacterium | reverse complement strand
CGCCGGGAGCTCGCGGATATGTGGAAGACTTTTCGTACTTCCGCCGCGACCTTGAATCCTTCGTCCAGTTTTTAGATACCGAAGAGGATTGGCCCAACCCGCGCTTTCTGCTGGGACATTCCATGGGCGGGCTGGTGGTTTTGAGTTATCTGCTGGAGGCTGATCAGAAGCACCCCTTTCAGAAGGTTATTCTGAGCTCCCCTCTCTTAGGTGTTCAGATGGCGGTCTCTCCGGTAAAGGAGAAGGCGGCAGAGCTTCTCGGACGCTGGTTGCCCCAGGTGACTCTCCCCCACGGCATTCGCTTAACCGACCTCTCACGAGATCCAGAGGTGGTGGCTGAGTACAAAAAAGACTACTTAAGACACGACAAGATCGCACCTCCCACCTTTTTGGGAATGCGCAAGTGCATGACCTATGTGATGAACCGCGCTGACCGGCTGCAGGAGCCGCTTTTTTGCCAAGTGGCCGGTCAGGATCGCGTGGTAGATCTTGAGAAAACCAAAGAGTTCTTTCAGAAGGTCCCGAACAGCGGTAAGAAGATGATCGTTTACAGTGAGAGTTTCCACGAAGTGTACAATGATTCGAACCGTCAGGAAGTTTATCAGGATTTGATCCAGTTTTTGGAAAGTGAGTTGGCATGACTTTACGGACGTCCCTTGCGGGTGTGGCCCTTTTGATTTTTTCTGTTTCCTGCGCCCATAACGCGCGCACACCGTCAGCCCTTGAGAACTACACATCGGGGGATGAAATCTATGAAGGCCTAGAAAATAGCTTCACTTTTAAAGCGACCCTTATCAACCAAAGCGTGAGTGAGGAGCTCCTCGCTAAGCAGGCTCAGCACTACGACTGGTCCAGTCTGACCTTGCAAGCGGAGCGGCAGAAGGCGGAAGATGAAGGCCTTCAATCCACAGAAGTTTTTCTAAGCTTCTACACACCCTCACCCAAAGACGCCAACCTCACGGACAAAAATTCTATCTGGAGAGTGTACCTGACCGTGGGCACCAGCACCTATGATGCGGAGATTGTTCGGGACCGGCGTAAGCTGACCGAAATCCGCTCGCTCTTTCCCTACCATTCCCAGTGGGCTTATGCCTACAAGCTCAGCTTTCCGATTCCGATCAGTCAGGTGGAAGTTCAAGCCTCGCAGCTGACTATCACAGGTCCCGTCGGAAAAAAATCAGTGAGCTTTCCAGAGCTGCGTAGAAATTAGAGCTTCTCTTTCACATCATCGGCTTCAATCCTGGGGTCGAGTTCAAAAACGATTTCCGCTGCAGGCGAGGGCACGGCAACAAAGGGTGCCTGCTGAACGGCGGGCACCGCTCTTCGCACCAGTTTGCGGTAAATCCCGAAGACCGACACACCTAAGAGCAAGATGCCAATAAAAACAAAAAGAGACTCCGGGCCCCAGAAGCCCATCGCCCAGGATGACACCGCCGGCCCCAAGGCGGCACCCACCGAAAAGGTCACCAAGATGGAGCTGCTGACGGCCAAAAAGAATTTCGGATCGGATTGATCGTGAGCCAGTGCAATAAAAATGGAGTACATGGGAATCCAGCAGATTCCGAACAGAAACCCCGCCAGCAAAAGGAGCAAAGGAGAGATAACCCCAGCTAGGGAAACTCCCAGGGCTACCACTGAGGACAGCAGGGCTGCGGTCAGCACGACAGTGCGGCGATCGCGCCGATCGGAAAAGCGTCCCACAGGACCCTCGGCCAAGGCGCCGCCAATTAGGAACACCATCAGAAAAAGCGGGACAAAATCCGCCTGGCCGCCGGTGATAGACATTAAAAACAAAGGCCCCATCGACCAGATGCTGGCGTTGATCATGCCGAAGATAAAGCAGCCCACAAGCGGTAGAGGTATCGCGCGAAAGGCGGATTTAAGGTGAACCGTGGTGTCGACAGCCTCTAGGTTGGGCTGCGTAACTTTGATCACGGAGATCGGCACGATCGACAGAGCTAAAAACAAACAGAGCACAGGGAACAATGTGTTGGGGCTAAAGGGCATGGCCAGCAGAATACCTTGAGCCAAAATAGAGGCCGTCAGGTCCACCCTGCGGTAATTGGCAATGGCCTGGCCCCGCTGCCCCGTTTCGGCCACGCGGTTGACCCAGCTCTCTACGACCACGTACATGCCCGCAAGACAGAAACCGGAAAGAAATCTTAGAAAAGCCCAAAACCACACGTCCACCCACAGCATGTAGGAGATAGCTGCTGCGGTGGCCAGCGCCGCAAGACCAGCGAAGGCGCGTATGTGTGCCACACCCAAAATCAGCTGCACCACCAGCCGGCTTCCAAATAGATATCCCACA
>CAYRIE010000269.1:0-2312 GCA_964424215.1 uncultured Pseudobdellovibrionaceae bacterium | reverse complement strand
TTTGACCGTTACGGGAGAGGCGGAGTAGGAAAAATTTAAGTAGCGCTGGGAGCTATGTATTTGCTGGATGGAGCTTTGTAAAAGAAGACGGGCCGAGCTGTCAGCCCGGAGGCGAACAAGTCTTTGGGCGCCATTGAGGGCGCGCTGTGAACTCTGAATGGTCTTGAGGGCGGCGGCGGCTGCACTCAGAGCTGCGGGATTTCCAGCGCTGCTTTGGAGAGCTTTCAGAGCTTTCATCTCCAGCTGGTAGAGTTTTTCTGAGGCCTCACCCATTCGGGTTAAATCCCTAAGTCCTTCAAGCAGCCTGGCCTGGGAGGTCAAAACTCCTTTGCGGCAAAAGTCCTCTGCCGTCTGAATTCGGCTAAAAAAGGGCACGAAAGCGGCTACACCCAAAAGGGCCGTCAGAATCAGCGGCAATAGAGACAGAAGAAGAATTAGAACGAAACCGCCCTCTGTCTTCCCGCAGCTGGCTTGGGCTCTTTGAGAGTCCAAGTTTTTTCGAGGGTCCATGTCTTCACTCCTAAATCCAGCTGGTAGCTCCATACGAGCGTCGCCCTATCAGATGTTCGCCGCAGGCGACGGACAGAGGCCGTTTGCTCACCAGGATGAAACCTAAACTTTTCGCGCAGTTTCGCCAGGCAGTCGGTCTGCGCCGTGTTCTCTTCAAAAAGACAGTGCAGGCTTTGGTAGCTCCAGTAGCGTGACCAAAGCCAACCTGTGAGGTGAAAGCTCAGCGCTAAAAGAAGTACCAGCGCAGGGAGCACCACCATCGCCGCGAGCAAAAACTCTATGGCCGTTTGGCCGCTTTCAGTCTTTGGAGTCACTGGCTGCGTGTTCAAAGAAGTTGGCCATATCTTTTTTGCGAACGTACTGGTTAAAATTGCTCTCGCCCTTGTAGGTCTTTTTATCTCCTGCGATCTGGGCCCCGACGGTTGCAAACTTAGCTGTCACAGTGTGACTGAGAGCTCTGACCACTCCCATGGTGGCCACAGCGATCAGGGAGACGAGCAGGAGATACTCCACCAGGCCCTGTCCTTTAGAGTTTCTTATCCTTTGCATACCTGGGTTCTTGTGCGCCCTTGTCACTTACGTCCTCCTCGTTGCCTCCTAGGTCTGCAAGTTGGGGTGCCAAGTGAAAGGCGCTTTTATGGCGCTAAGATACTTCAAAGTCCGAAAAGCGAACCCGTCGGCCGAACAAATAACGACTTGATTTGAGATTTCAGCACCCAAAGTGTCTTGCAGCGAAACGCGGAGGACCTTTTTCCCACGATAGGCCTATGGCCCAGTCTAGTTTTAGCCGAAAAGCCCCCTAGGGCCGGTTAGAGAGCTGGCGTCGTAACAAAGGGTGGTTCGTTTGCGGTTGAATTTAGGGTACGTCCTTATTTTATGCCTTGGGGTGGTGCCCTTAACATCGTGTAAGGAAACCACAGTGGAGGAAGGCCCGACTGAAGTGGGCGTTATTCCCACTCAGCCTGACGATCCTTTTTATCCAGGCGCCTTCGTGTGCGAAGCCTTTCAACAAGACGATCCGGTTACAGATGTGTTCCAAGGCCTGGTGGGGCAGATTTTTTATCTGACTCAGGAGCAGAGGGCCCAGCTCTCAAACTTCACCTCAGTTGGCGACTACCTGGATCACGGAACCGCCATTGATCAAGTTAGCCTCTACTTTAACACCATCAATATTCCTACCCGGCCCTTTGACAGGGGCTTTCAGACCTCTGATGGTAAGGTCCTTAAGACTGAGCGCGGTGACACGCTTTATGAGTACTTTGCTTTCAGGATTCAGACGGACTTTATGTTAGCTCCTGGAGAGCAGAGCGGTCTTTATGAGATGGCTGTTCTCTCAGATGACGGATCCCTGCTGTACCTTGATAACGATGTGATCGTCGATAACGACGGGGATCATCCGACTCAGATGGGCTGCGCTCAGGATCCGGTCTATCTTGAGGCTGGTGAGCGCTATCCCATGAAGTTTGAATACTATCAGGGGCCCAAGTACCACATTGCCGCCATCATTCTGTACCGGCCCTATGACCCACTCACAGGGCCTGACACTGAGTGCGGCAAGCAAGGTAACGACAGGTACTTCGACTCGCGAAACGATCCGCCAACACCCCAGCCAGCCTACACAGGTCTTTTGGCCAGGGGATGGCAGGTAGCGCAGCCAGAAAATTACAAGGTTCCACTGGGCATCATGAATATGTGCAACTTTCCTGCCCCGAACCTCTCGGCTATTGAGTTCGCAGAGTTGGGATCTAACCATATAAGTTTAAAGTTTGAGACCAATGTGCCGTCCATTCACAAGATCTTAC
>CAYRIE010000268.1:0-2318 GCA_964424215.1 uncultured Pseudobdellovibrionaceae bacterium | reverse complement strand
GTTCTGGCCGGAGCTTGCATCCAGCACCAGGAGCACCTCATGGGGGGCCTCAGGGATGATCTTACTCATCACGCGTTTGACTTTTTTGAGCTCTTCCATCAGGTTTTTCTGGGTGTGAAGCCTACCTGCTGTGTCCACAAGCACCACATCAAAGCCTTTGGCCTTGGCCTTTTGAATGGCGTCAAAGGCCACAGCTGCAGGATCTTTCACGTCAGGCGGACTAAAGATCTCTACCTCAGCGCGCTCGGTCCACACCCGCAGCTGGGCATCGGCTGCGGCTCTAAAGGTGTCACCTGCTGCCAGTAGAACACGCTTACCCTGAGCTGCGAGCTGACCGGCAAGCTTACCGATCGTGGTCGTTTTGCCAGCACCGTTTACGCCCACCACCATGATCACTCGCGGCACGGTCGCCGTGTCCGCCAGGACCACTTGGCGTTTGTGATCGACTTGATCAAATATTTTTCTCATCTCCTCGCGCAGCGCCTCACGCACAGGCTCTAAATTAAGGCCAGTGCCGTTAAATCTCTCTTTAAGATGTTCCACGAGTCGCTGAACCGTTTGCGGCCCAAGATCGCTCAGGTAAAGAGCCTCTTCCAGCTCTTCCAGATCTTTGTGACCGTGGGAGGATTTAAGACTTCCTGAAATTTTGCTCCACAGGTTGCGCCGGGTGGGCATAAGCGCTTCGTAAAGACTGCCGTAGGGCTGAGGATGGGGCGGCCCTAATGGTCCGGCGGCTTGATCTTCACCATCCTCTTCCTGGATGTCTTTAAGGCCCCGTTCTCTGCGGAGCTGGTTGGCGCGCTCCTCCGGCGTGTCCCGCCTCCTGAGCAGAAAAGCAAGGACCACACCGCCTATAAGCACGGCAAGGCCTACAGCAAAAACGACGAGAAATAAATCCGGTGACATAGCGGCCTCCTAGGGAGGAGGCGACTATAACTTGGTGATTTTAGAACATCAACCCACAGCTGGGTGGTCGGAATTTAAGTTAACAGAGACCATCTTGGAGACGCCCTTGTCTTGCATGGTCACCCCATAGAGCTTACTAGCCCCTTCCATGGTGTGTTTATTGTGCGTCACCACGATAATTTGCGAGCGCTTGGCCATTTCTTTAACCAGGTCATTGAAACGTAAAACGTTCGCATCATCCAGCGGAGCATCCACCTCATCAAGTAAACAGTAAGGTGAGGGCTTGACCAAAAATATAGAGAAAATCAGCGAAACGGCCGTGAGCGCCTTTTCTCCACCGGAGAGCAAGCTGACGCTCTGGGATTTTTTACCTGGCGGCTTGGCCACAATATCAATCCCCATCTCACCTTTTTCCTCATCCTCGATCAGGATCAAATGGGCCTCTCCGCCTCCGAACAGCACGGGGAAGACCTTCTGGAACCTCTCGTTGACCGCATCAAAGGTCTCTTTAAATCTCTTGCTACAAATGCGCTGAATGCGATCGATCACTTTACGAAGCTGCTCTTTGGCCTCCATAAGGTCATCTTGCTGCGCCTTCAAAAACTCATAGCGCTCCACCGTGCCATCATAGTCCTCAATGGCCGAGAGATTCACTTCACCAATTTTTGAAAGTTTACCTTTGAGCTCTTTTAACTCATCGGCAAAGTCTTTTGGGTCTCCCGCACGGTCCAGATAGCTTAAGGCCACCTCAGCTAGCTGAACTTGGTAGCGCTCTTCCATCTGCTCTTGCAGGTAGGTCATCTTCATGCGCAGCTGCTCTTGCGCCAGCTTATCGCTGTTGAGTTTGGCCTGCAGTTGGGATTCGAGTTTGCGCTTTTGATGAACCTGCTCCTCGATGCTGCGAACTTCAGCTTGAAGCTGCTCGAACTGATCCCTGAGCTCGCCTACGCGCTCCTCATACATCTCAATGTTGCCAATGACCTTTTCCAGCTCAATCTTCTTTTGCTCCATCTGCACTTGATGGGCAGAAATATCCTCAGAGGACTGGCTGGACTCTACCGTCATTTTGCCAAGCTGCTCTTGCACTTCATCAAAGGATCTTTTGATCATCTGATGCTCGCGCTCCACGCCTTCAAGCTCCTGCGTTTTGGTGGCAGCTTCCACTTTAAGCCGGGTCACCTCATCTTGGGACTGTTGAAAGCTAGCTCGCTCCTGCTCCAGACGCTTTTCTAAATCGGAGATAGCCCCTTGCAGCTGCTCCCCGCGGAGCCGAAGTTCAGCAAGTTTTTCCACCACGCCGGAGAGGTCTGTTTGCCGGATCTGAGTCTTTTCGCTCAGCTCTAAAGAAAGGCCGTCATGTTTTTTAAGAGCCAGCTGAACGTTTTCAAACTCCTGCTGCGCTCTTTCGTAAT
>CAYRIE010000267.1:0-2346 GCA_964424215.1 uncultured Pseudobdellovibrionaceae bacterium | reverse complement strand
GGACCGTCATCACGTGGAGCTTATGGAAGTTCCTAAAGAGCACCTGGGCTATAAAAGCTTTGAGCTCACCTCAAGCGCTCTTCACGCCCGGACCTATCCCGATAGCTTTAAGCGCTTCCCAAGCCCCCACCAAGTTCACGGCGCTGCGGGGGTGTTAAATTTTGCCCTCATCAAAGGCCTTCAGGCTTCCCCGCGAAAGCTGGGCTTTCATGTAACAGCTATCTCCGAGGGCTCTAAGCCTCTGTTTGAGTACAACGTGAACATTGAGCGGGAGTAGCGACAAGATGAGCTTAGATCTTAGCTTTCTGGGCGAGTCTCACTCTGGCCCATTTTCAACAGTCCAAATTGGAGAGAGGACCCATCAGGTGCCGCTGTCGACCGATATGGACCTAATCTCCTCGCTTAAAGACTTCCATGGTGCCTTAAGAACCTGGCCCAAAAAAACGGTGGAGGCCAGGTGGGAGCTTTTTGAAAAGATACGCGGCTCGCTTTTAGAAGATAAAGAGGAAATTGCCCGCATTATGACGGCTGAGCGCGGTGAGGAGTTATCTCAAAGAGAGCATCAGGAGCTTTTCAAAGCGCTAACGGCTTGGAGGGTAGAGGAGTTTACTGCCGAGTTTGAAGATCAAGGCCGCTTTTATCGTCGCCTTCCGCTTGGCATCTGCGCCGTACTTCTTGATGAGAGACACCCGTGGATATCTTGGTTAAGTTACGCCGTTCGGGCCGTTCTTACAGGTTCCGTGGTGGCCGTTCGTTTTTTACCGGAAAACATTCAAACAGCCGCTTACCTGGCCTCTAAGCTCAAAGACTGGGAGCTCGATCAGGGCCGCATGAAGCTATTTGCTGGTGCTGGGGGAAGCTGGGATGAGATGGCGTGCTCTCATCCGGCCACAGCCCTCGTGGTGGTGGAGTGTGCCGACTGGGAGAGGGCTTTTTATAAAAAACTTCTGAGCGCCACCTCAAAGCGCTATGCGCTGCTCTCTCCGACGAGAACCGTCGCCCTGCTGCTGGAAGAGAGCAGTAGAGACCGGGCTCAGCAGATCATTCAGAGAGTTTACGGCCCTACTCTCGGGTTTGAGCGTCTTGGAAGGCTCTTCACTCTCGATAAGTTCTACGAAGGCTGGAAAAACGATTTGGAATCAGCTCTTGCCGACCTAAGACCTCAACATTTGCCCGCGGGCCGAAGTGAGATAGCTAGTAAGTGGGAAGAGCAAAAAAGCGAAATCTTAAAAGAGAAAAACGTGACTGACTTGGCGGGTAAAGGGCTTCAGGCCTTTGACTTTTCAAACTGCGCACCCATTCACCAGAAGGTTTTGTACGGCCCGTTTTTGTCCCTGACGCGCTCAAAATATGTGCATGAGGCCATCAAGTTTGCCCAGACCACTCCGCTGAAAAGTCATGCGGTCTTGGTGGGCCCAGCGGATAAAATGAAAACCTGGAGCGGGCAGCTCGGGTTTCAAAATGTGTGGTGCAACACGTGGCCCAAGTGGGACTTGGAGCAGGCTCTAAGTCCAGGTTTCTCGGCTGAAAACCTCATTGTGGGAGCCGGGAAACTACCTGAGCTCTTTTTTCAGCTTCAAGTCCTTAGGGACTCCTAAATCCCTGCTTAAAGAAAGCCTTGAAGGGTTGCGCCCAAGTCCTTTCTTGCCGCGTTTCGCCGCCGGCCGGAGTGCTTATTCCGGGAATTGTAAAAAAGGGTTTGTGAGTCTTGAAATTTTATCTTAGCCTTTTTGTGTGGGACGGGCGATGGGCTTTAGGATGAAGGCTTTGCGGCACGGAAGCCGCTCATCGCTCATTTTTTGAGACTTTTCTCTCCTTGTAGGACCCACCCTGCAAAGCAGCCAAGCCAACAGTTACAAAACACACTTCTTCCTAGCCATCTTAACTTGAACATGGGTATGTTTTATCGGCATATGAGAGCTCTTTTTCTTAAATGGGGTTGAGGATGGCCAAACTGGTACTGCTTCGGCACGGTCAAAGTCAGTGGAACAAAGAAAACCGTTTTACGGGCTGGGTTGATGTGGACTTATCTCCTGAAGGCGTGAAAGAGGCCGAGCGGGCGGCTGATCTTATTTTGCGCGAAAAGATCGATTTTCAGACTGTTCACACTTCTTACTTGAAAAGAGCGATTCAGACGTTGTTCTTCGTGCTGGACCGCATGGACACTCTGTGGCTGACCGTTCACAAAAGCTGGAGGTTGAACGAGAGGCATTACGGAGCGCTGCAAGGCCTCAATAAGGCAGAGACCGCCGAAAAGCATGGAGAGGATCAAGTGAAGATCTGGCGCCGCAGCTATGACATCCCTCCGCCCCAAATCTCAGTGGATGATGCGAACCATCCGAGCAA
>CAYRIE010000266.1:0-2348 GCA_964424215.1 uncultured Pseudobdellovibrionaceae bacterium | reverse complement strand
GGCGGCTCTCTTGGGTGTTCCGGGAACAGCATCTTCTGGAAGATCCCCTTACACATCCTTTGGGGTTACCTCCTCCAATGTGGTCGTGGAGAGTCAGAAGATCTGGCCCGCAGATAAGCTTAAAGGGCAGCACGATGAGACTGTTGTGATCACTAAACTCACCGGACTTGCCGGCTACAACGGTGTGAGCGGAGATTTTTCAATTGAGTCCGAAGGTGATCTGTACAAAGGCGGAGAGCGCGTTGGCCCACTTAAGAACTTCCTGGTCACTGGAAACCTTATCGAATCCCTCGGGCAGCTTGAGGCCTTCGGAGACGATGTACGCATGGACTCAAGTGCCGTGATCACCCCTTCGATTCTCATCTCCGAGCTGACCATCGCAGGAAAGTGATAAGTTTAAAGAACTTGCTGTAGATACCTATTGGCGGCCCCGATCACCTCAGGGCCGATGGTGTGGCCGCCGTCAAAGGGCAAAAATTCTCCGGTCAGCCCCGAAGCCTCCAGATCACGGTGCAAATCACAGGCTCCTTGATAAGGAAGTATGGGATCCTGGGTGCCGTGACTCTGGAAAAATTTAAGGCCTTTAAGCGCCTCAGCGGACGCCCCCAGCGAGCCGTTGATCAGCGGAGCGCCGGAAAAAATCATCAAGCCCAAGGGACGCACCTTCGCAGCCAAAAGCCACTCAAGGCTCACAATGGCTCCTTGGCTGAAGCCGGAAAGAACTGCACGGCACGAGCCATCCTCTGCTGCCAAAAGACCTAGCTCCTTAAGGGCTTCACCTAACATCTTCTGAGAATCATCCAGCCCCTTGGGGCCACCTTCAGGAATCAACTGAGCTAGATCCGGTGCGCCCCCTGCGGGGTCCAAATTCTCCATGGCCAGTTCGAACCAGGCCCGGCCGGTCATGTTCGGCCCCAGGGGCACACTCAAAGGGGCCTCAGGAAAAAGCCAGTTCACCTCGGGTTTTTGCGGAAGGATCTGATGCAGCGGGGATAAATCCATGGCGTCGGCACCATAGCCGTGAAGCATCACCACCCACGGAGCCTCTTTAGCACCCTCTTTCACGTAACAGGTTAGGCCCCCTAGCTCTCTTTTTTCCATGTTGCTCTCCTTTAAGCCTTCCCTGCAGCGATTTTACTAAAAAACCTGCACACCTTGAGGTCAACCTGTTGATGTCAAAGGTCAGGTTGTCTATGGTGAGCGCATCAAAGAAAGGCATAGCATGAAATCGCCCGCTCCCCAAACCATCTATCTGAAAGACTACCGGCCACCCACTCACTGGATCGATAGCACCGAGCTTTATTTTGATATTCAGAACGACTTTACTGAGATCACAGCTGAGACCTACTTTCGAGCCAACCCCGAAAACCCCAGCTCAACGCTCACACTCGATGGAGCCTTTTTCAAGTTAGTCAGCATCAGCGTCAATGACACGAAACTTACCGATCAAGATTACCAAATCTTAAACTCGCAAATCACCTTTGAGGTTCCCGCGGAACCTTTTAAGCTCACAGTGGTCACGCGCACCGAACCTGAAAAAAACACGGCGCTGGAAGGCCTTTACCAATCAGGCGAAATCCTTTGCACCCAGAATGAGGCTGAAGGCTTTCGGAGGATCACCTACTTCTTAGACCGCCCCGACGTTATGACCACCTACACTACGATCATTGAGGCAGATCAAGACCGCTACCCCGTCTTGCTCTCTAACGGCAACTGCATTCAGCGCGAGCAGATAGCTCCCAACCGCCACAGGGTGACCTGGCAAGATCCCCACAAAAAGCCCAGCTATCTGTTTGCCTTAGTCGCAGGGGATTTAGGGCGTATCGATGGGGAGTTTGTAACTCGTTCCGGCCGCAAGGTTCAGCTGCAAGTGTTTGTGGATCGTGGCAATGAGTCCAAAGCTCAGTTTGCTCTGGATTCGTTAAAGCGCGCCATGAAGTGGGATGAAGACCGCTTCGGTCTTGAGTACGATCTGGATATTTTCATGATCGTAGCTGTGGGCAGCTTCAACATGGGTGCGATGGAAAACAAGGGCCTTAACATTTTCAACGCCAAGTACGTTTTGGCCGATCCGGCCAGCAGCACCGATGAGGACTACATCAACATTGAATCCATCGTGGGACATGAGTACTTCCACAACTGGACCGGAAACCGCGTCACCTGTAGAGACTGGTTTCAGCTCAGCCTTAAAGAAGGCTTAACGGTCTTTAGAGATCAGGAGTTTACGAGCGATCTGCACTCCCGGGGCGTGGTCAGAATAAAAAACGTCATCCGCCTCAGAGGAGCTCAGTTTCCTGAAGACGCAGGCCCCATGGCCCACCCTGTTCGCCCCAGCTCCTATATGGAGA
>CAYRIE010000265.1:0-2373 GCA_964424215.1 uncultured Pseudobdellovibrionaceae bacterium | reverse complement strand
TGACCATGACCTCTACCGATCCCAAGTCGATGAAGATCGACCAAGAAGGCTTTCTCCTCACCACAGATGGCCTTCGCATTTCTGATGAGACTTGGGGACGGAGCCTGCTGGAAAACATGGCGCAGGCGTCTGATGGCAAGGTCGTAACCACTGACAGCGGCCAAAGCCTCATCCTTCAGCCGTTTGATCAGCCGCTCGTCGTTCAAATGATTTCCGAAAGCGACTCTGGCCTCTTAGAGCTTCAAGGCCCTTACGGAAGCCGGTTTCAAAGTGACCCCCACTCCCTGAGCCTTGATGCCTGGGACCGGTTTCACGGCCTCACCCTTGGCGGCCTACCGTTTGTCTTGTCCAATAAAGCCCAAAATGAGCTTTTCAATCTCTCGGGAGAGTTTGGCGACGATTGGTTTTTATGGCGTGGTGAGAAAATCGCGGCCCCAGATTACTATCAGGAAGATGCTGCGGTGAAGGACACTGCCTTCTGGCAGAAGCATTACGAAGAGGGCACCCATGCCTGGGACCTGGGAAAGCCGGCTCCGGCCCTCGTCCAAGCTCTTAAAACTTTAAAACTCTCCAAGCAGCGTATTGGCGTTTTAGGAAGCGGTACTGGCGAAGACGCGGCCTATCTGGCTCGCCAAGGACACATCGTAACAGGCCTTGATTTTTCAACGGAGGCAACGACCCAGGCTCAGAAAAAGCACGGCGCTACTACCGGACTTAAGTTTCACTCAGCTGACATTTTCAACCTGGGCCCGGAGTGGAACAACCGCTTTGATCTCATCTTTGATCACGCCTGTTTTGTGGCCGTAGCACCCAGCCAGCGAAGCGAATTGGTTCGGATTTGGAAACGCCTCCTGGTGCCGGGGGGAAATCTTTTAGGAGTTTTCTTTTTGTTTCCCTTCCGCAAAGGCCCCCCCTTTGGGCTGACCGAATGGGAACTCCAGCAGCACCTAGGAGAGGACTTTCAGCATCTTTACTGGAGCCGCGACATCGACTCCCCTGAAGGGCGCAATGAGCTCCTGGTGTACAGCCAGCTCAAGAAAAAGGAGGGCTCCTGATTTGCCTCGAGATCAACGCCTCACAGAAGTCGCGCAAAGTCTAACCTCTCCGGAAGCTGCTCTCGAAAAGTTTTATGAAATCTTCGGCTCCCGCGACCTAGAGATTCTCTACTTTTTCTCACTGGTGCATCAGGCCTTTAACCAAGAGACTAAGAGCTCACTTCCCTTAGCTGAGCGTGGCGAATCCCAGGCTAAAGCCAAAGCCCATCCCTACTCCATCTTAGCTGATTCTGACCTTCCCAATATTCCGGTTACGAACTACCAAGATCTGCTTGTTGACCAGAGTGTCTTAGCCAAAGAGGCTCGCCAGCTTGAGGTCACCATCGAGCGTCTTCAGGCCGGAACCGGAACGAGCTTTTCTCGCAGGCGCTATCTGGCAAAGCTGTGGGGGGCGAGCTTGTCTGAGGTGAAAGAGAGCGCTAAAGGCGTGGATCTTTACGTATCCCCGGGCAGGCTCCCGAAGGGGAATTTTTCTAAACCCGTTAGCATTGCTGAACTTCAGCTGCTTCAGGAAATTCAGCTTCAAAAAAATTCCACGTTCAAAGCTCTTTGCCATCGCGATCTAATGGGCCCAGAAACCCGGGAAGGCTTACAGCGCCTGTGGGCTCAATCTGCCCCCGGCGGCGGCAGCTATGAGGAAGTCTTCTCTTCTGATCAGTTGAAGCGGCTGACGCCAGGATTTCAGAGCTTTATGCCCACACTTGATGAAAGCCGAAAATTCTCCAGTCAAAGAGTGGCTCCCACGGGCCACGGGCTGTTCGGCTTTTCTTTTTTAGTCGACCTAGCGGAAAAGAGCGAGGCTGTATCTTCTGGCTCCTTCACTGTCCTAAGTAACGGTGAAGATCTTAACGGCCTACCCCCGGCTGAAGTGCTGGGCTGGATGAAAAAAGCAGGCGTCCCAGTTTTGATGATCACCACGGAAAAGACAGGACTTGATTTAAAAGGTGGCCAGATTGCGCTTTGCCAGGGCGGGGGCCTTAGGCCCTACGCTGCGATCGTTGAAAGGGCTCAGTCAGAGCAGCACGGCCAGATGGCCTACTTTGAGAAGCTAGGGCTAAGAGAGGGCGACCGACCTGCACTTTTCAACACCAACATGGTCATTTTTCAAACCGACCTATTGCAAAAAAGCCTTAAGAGTTTGCGCCAACAAATGACCTCCTTAGAGCTTGCGCTCGCCGTGGCCCCCGATGCGATCTTAAATGCGAAACAACAAAAAGTCGGGGGAGAGGATAAGACTTTCACTCAGCTTGAAGGCGCCATGGGGTCGGTTTATCTCAATCTCGATAAACTTGCGCGAGAAAAACTCGGCTCACCGGTG
>CAYRIE010000264.1:0-2382 GCA_964424215.1 uncultured Pseudobdellovibrionaceae bacterium | reverse complement strand
GCTCGCTAGCTATGGGGCTTTCCACTTGGATAGGCACGCTCTTTCAGGTTTGAGCCCCCGACAGAGTTTCCGATAGCTCCTCAGGAAGACTGTCAACGTGCAGGGCGTGAGCGGGAATGGCAAACTCAACTGATTCTTCGCCAAACTTGCGGTACATTTTAAGTAGTAGTTTTTCCTGATGGTCCATAAAAACGTTGTAGCTTGAGTCTTTGACAAAGAACACTGTCTCAAATTCCAATGCAAAATCACCGTAGCCAGAAAAGTGGCACCTATCAAACCTGAGCGCAGAGTCCTCCTCAATGAACTGCTGAACCCATCTTGGGATCTGCTCAAGCACTTCCGCACGGACGGAGTAGGCCACTCTAAAGTTCATAACCACGCGCCTTTGCCACATGCTCTTGTAGTTTCTGATTCGACTTTCGAGGAGATCTCTGTTGGAGAAAATCATTTGCTCACCTGAGAGGGACCGAACCCGTGTGGTCCTTAAACCAATGTGCTCCACTGTGCCGGACAATTCTCCCACGATTACAAAATCGCCAATTATAAACGGCTTATCTAAAATAATAGAAACTGAGGCAAACAGATCACCAAGTACGTTCTGGGCCGCTAGGGCAACAGCAATTCCGCCCACACCGAGACCTGCGATCAAGGCCGCAATGTCCACTCCCAGATTGCTCAGGGCTACCAGGACCACAATGATAATGAAAAGCCCTTGGATGGCTGTAGCTATAAGGCCTATGGCAGCAAGTGAGGTCTTATCGGTGTCGGCGCGTTTTTCAAAATGAACCTTGCGCCAGTGCTGGACCGTACGCACACCCCAAAGGGCCACCTGTGTGGCCACTGTAACGACAAGAAGGAACCTGAACCCTCGGCTCGCGCCCGCAGACGGTTCTAAAAGCGGCAGCCCAAGGTAGTACCATAGCAAAAAAAACAGGAACCAAGTTTTGGTGGCACTGATCAGGTTTAACCATAGATCATCCAGCCCCGTACGGGTTTTGGGGGCTAACTTCTGCAACCTGCCGGTAAGCAGGTGCAGCACGCCTTTGACCACTACCGTAGCCAGGACGGCTAGGCCAAGCACTAGGAGCCAACTAAGAACATCTCCGCGACTGATAAGATCATCTATCCAACCGAAAAAACCACTCATCACTTAGCGGTATCGAAAAAAGACCCGGCAGATCAAGGCATAGTTCCAGCTTTTACAAAGGGTTCGTCTCCTGCCAGCATCAAAGCTGGCAAGCGGACAGAGGCTCCAGCTCCTGACGGTTCGTGCTGGAGCGAGTGAGTTGAAAGCGAGCAACCTCTAAGTCCGCTCCGTGCTCCAAAAGATGTCCTTGTATGAACTCAGTGGAGGCGTAAGTAGTGATCCTGACCTTCCTCTGACCATAAACGTTCACCAGTCTGCATCGGTGAACCATTTCCCCGTAAGCATCGTACTCCCAATTGCAAACTGTAGTTGTCCCTAGCTCGCAGGAGCGGTTTTGGACAGAAGTGCTGACTTGCTCCTCTTTGACATCAGTGCTCCAGGCTAAATCGTAGGGTTGTCCTGAGCCGTAGCGGTCCACAAAAAAATCAAACTCTTCATAGGGACTTGCCGTAAAGGCGTTGGAAAAATCAAAGAGCTGCTTTTTGCCACCTATGCGGGTCTCAACGGTCACTTTGCCCTGCCGCTGATGAATATAGATGGTCATAGGGTAGCTGCCTTCATAGGTGAGCTGGACCTCTTGCCCTTTGCGATTAAAAAGTGAGATGGGCTCTCCCGTAACTGAAAAAAATCCGGTGACGGGCTGACAACTTGCGACAAGAAACGTGATTCCAAGAAGGAGAGGTAGGTGCAGCTTCAAAGACTTCATATTGGTGCTCCAAAAGGCTAGATGGTCAGCCGAGGGGGTAGCACCCTGTAATTTTTACGTCAATTCAGCGGAGTGTCATAGATAGATGTGAGGCCGGCTTCGTTAAGGAGTTGGGAGGCCATCTCTCGGTCCTGTTCTGTCAAATCTAAGGGATACCCCTCATTCAGATCTAGGAGCATATCTTGTCTTTGCTCCAGTATTCTTCTGGCCTCGAAGTGGTGCACTTCTTCCTCGCTCAAGCTCTCATCTAGATGATGGAGCGGGAAGGCGAGTGGTTCATCTTCGGGGTCAAGAGTAGCTAAATACTCACTCTGGGCGTGCTCAAAATCGTAGTTGATGGCTAAGGAAGCATCGGCGCCAAAGTGGCTCTCAGAGTCTAGCTCTAAGCTGACAGTTACGCCCTCTTCCAGCTGTAAATCTTCGAGGAGGCTGAGTGCCGTCTCCTCGCCCTTATCATAGCTTTCACGGCTGGGCGTCCTGTCTTTGTCTACAGTAGGTGAGGGCTGCTCAGATGTTGTCATCCAAAAAG
>CAYRIE010000263.1:0-2386 GCA_964424215.1 uncultured Pseudobdellovibrionaceae bacterium | reverse complement strand
GCAGATGTCTCACAAAAAGACCTTGGGAGCGGGGAAGGCCAATGACGAAACACAGGAATGATTCAGTGCGATGGGTTGTGGGCGGCCTCCTGCTGGCGCTCTCAGGCTGCATGCTTCTTGAACGCTCACCAGCACCGGAAAACACGCCAGAAATTTCCTCCGGGACCCAGGTTATTAAGGAAGATTTAGAGCTGTTAGCCAAGTCTCAAAAGGCAGAACTTGTGGACCGCTGCTCTACCGATCTGAGGGGACTGGCCGGTGACTTTCGCTCCGAAAGCGTCGAGCGCGTCTGTGAGGAAGTTCAGCAAATCGCCAGCTGTCAGAGCTATGAGGGCCGGCCGATTTACCACTTCGATCGCAGCGGCAGCTCTGAAACCAATCAAAAAATTCTGGTTCTTTCGCTGATCCACGGGGACGAGACCGCCAGCGGTTCGGTGGCCAGATCTTGGCTCGCTAGGCTCCATGAGATCTCTCCGCGAAACACTTGGCGCGTTCTGCCGATTCTCAACCCTGATGGCTTTTTAAAGACCTCTCGGCTCAACAGCCGCGGCGTGGATCTGAATCGCAACTTTCCCACTCAGGACTGGGATGAGCTGGCCCTTAAATCTTGGGAGGAGCGCGCCGGAAGCAATCCGCGGCGCTATCCTGGCCCCAGTGCTGCGAGCGAACCTGAAACCGCATGTGCGATTGAACACATCAAAGATTTCAAACCAGATTTTATCATCTCCATTCATACTCCCCTGGGAGTTCTGGATTTTGACGGGCCCACCAACGTGACCGTTCCAAACTTCAGACCCCTCCCCTGGCGCAGCTTAGGACATTTCCCCGGAAGCCTAGGCCGCTACATGTGGAAAGAGCACGGCGTTCCCGTACTGACAGTTGAGCTAAAAGGAGATGAAGTGGCCAGAAGATCTCTTGAAGCCTTCGATAAGCTCCAGGACATCACGGGCACCGTGGCCATTCAGGCTCAACAGATCATCAACGAGATGGGCATTGAGCAAAGAGTGCCGTCCTTTGACAGTGAAAAGAAGCAAGACCTCAGCATGGAATCCCAAGACTCTGGCGAAGTTCCCAATTAATCGGGAAGCAAAGTCACTCTGCCGTGATCGGGCTCTAGAGAGAACCACCTTCCCATGGGCGCCGCGGCGCTGTAGTGTTTGAGCAGAAACTTCTCACCGTCGCGCTCCAGCACCAGGCGGCTGCGCCGAGCGCTTAACTCCCAGGGCAAAAGGAAATCGCGGCTAAAAACCTTGCGAGCCTCTCGGTCAAACTTCATTAGAGTCAGGGTGCTCTTATAACTGCTCACGGCCCAGAAGCCGTCGTGCTCCCAGAGCCAGGCCTGAAGCTCTTGGCGGTAAAGATCCGCTCTGTGCTCCCACCTTCTTTTTTGCGGCAGCCATTCTTTGATGACGCCCCCGTGATCTTGGAAGTAGGCCATGATGGAGCCGCCCGTCCCAACAAAGCTGGCGAGCTTAAGCCGTTTAAAATCGGCAAGATCCTCAGGTGCTGGCACCGGCAGCTCCTCCCCCAAGGCGCCGCTGTAAAGCAGAAGTCTTACACCGTCCGTGAGCAGTTGGAACTGGCCATCGGCCCTCCGCGCAAGATACATGCGACCTTCCGGGATGGGCTCTAGCACCTCAGATTCTCGGGGCGAGGACCTTGTTCTCCCCCAGCCTTTATCATAGAGGGCGTGGTTGCGAAGCTCAAAGACCGGCCCCTCAGACCACCTGCTTTCCTGAGAGGCTGGCGAGCGTCTGCCAGAGATCCACTTGGTTCTAAAGTTTAAAACGTGCTGGGCTTCGTCTTGCCTAGAATCATAAAAGGGCACTCGGAAGCTCACGCCCTCACGGGAGCCCTGAAAGCTGTCCTCTTCCGTACCAAGAAGGGTCCTTAGGTGAGTGATAAACCTCTGGAACTCGTTGTTGGGGTTGTCAAAATCCCACCAGGAGTGCGGGTGAAGGCATAGTGTGTCGGCTCCGTGCCAGTAAAGCGGCACACTCTCTAGATCAGACATCCCAGAAATTCGCGCAGCCCTTGGCGTGACGATGTGAACCTCCTGAAGGAAGGCGGCATCGCCCCCTTTAAGGTCCCACTGGACCGACTCTTTAGAAGCTAACACAAGTCTTACGGGCTTTTGGGTGGGCTGAAGATCTACGGAGATCAGCGGCCATGCAGCGGGGTTTGATTTTTTCTGTCCTTCCACAGCCACGATGTGAGTTTCTGTCTCGGGTGAGCTCTCCTGGGGCTGCACGTAGCGTGAGTGCAGACACGCATCTCCTTCGCAGTGCAAAGGGAACATGGGAAAGTTCAGCGGCAGATGAATCTGCTCTTTAAAGTCTTCACAACTCACCGCCACCTGCGGCACATAAGGGCTCGCCTTACGAGC
>CAYRIE010000262.1:0-2389 GCA_964424215.1 uncultured Pseudobdellovibrionaceae bacterium | reverse complement strand
ATTTTTCGGACAACTCTTTGATCTATCTCACCTACACCGTGAAGGTGGGTGAGGGCTACACGACTCGGTTGTCTAGCTTTGAGTACCGAGGTGGTGAGCTGAAAAACCCGCAGGTGCTTTTCACTGGCACCCCGGCTCACAGGGGCGGCCAACACTTTGGCTCGCGAATCGTCTTAAAGGATGGCTATGTCTATTTCACTCTCGGGGACCGAGGGGAGAGATTTGATGCTCAGAAGCTTTCCTCCCATAACGGAAAAGTTCTAAGGCTTCACGATGATGGCCGCATTCCAGAGGACAACCCCTTTGTTAAAAAAGAGGAAGCCCTCAATGAGATCTGGAGTTATGGCCACCGCAACCCGCAAGGGCTTTATCTCCATCCGGAAACCGGGGAGTTGTGGCTTCATGAGCACGGCCCTCGAGGCGGCGATGAGATCAACTTGGTTCTTAAGGGTCAAAACTACGGCTGGCCGCTGGCCACCTATGGCAGAGAGTACTACGGCCCAAGCATAGGCACGAAGCCGCCCGTTGACGGTATGGAGAGTCCCAAAAAGCATTACACACCCTCGATTGCCCCGTGCGGTCTGGTGATCGTTCCGCAGACCGAGGACAGTGTGCTCAAGGGCGCTTTTGTGATCGGCTCGCTGGTGCTGACCCATTTGAACTTGGTGTGGCCAGAAAACGGCGGGTTCAGCGAAGAGGTCAGGCTGTTTGAATCGGCCAAAGAGCGCATCCGCAACGTGGACTACTACGGCGGCTCGCTTTATTTTAGTTCAGATGCGGGGAACCTTTACCGGATGATTCCCCTTTAAGGCTTAGAGCCCCGCTGCTTTTCGATCCGGTCGACGTACCAGGAGCTCAGAGCTGCCGTAGTCAAAATGCCTATGATAACAAGCAGGGACACCCAGCTCGGTATATGAAACACATCTACAAGCAGCATCTTGATGCCTATGAATCCGAGAGTCGCTCCCAGTCCCGGCTTCAGGTAGCGCAAGCGGCTGACCAGGTCAGCCAGGACAAAATACAGAGATCTAAGGCCTAACACGGCTAAAATATTAGAGGCAAAAGCGACAAACCCGTCTTGGGTCACTGCAAACACGGCGGGAATGGAGTCCACAGCAAACACAATGTCGGTGAGCTCAATAGCGATCAGGGCGGTTAATAGAGGGGTGGCTTTGAGCTTGCCGTCTTCTTTGGCTAGAAATTTTCCACCATAAAAGGTTCTTGTGGAAGGCACCACTTTTGCGACCAGCTTTAACACCCAGTTGTCATGGACGTCTCCCTCTTCATCCGTGCCACGAAGGAACTTAACAGCTGTCAGCACCAGTATGAGCCCAAAGATATAAAGGATCCACTCGAAGGTTTGAATCAGCTGGGCTCCGAGCAATATGAAAAAGCCTCTAAAGAAAATCGCGCCTAAAATCCCTAAAAACAGCACCTTGTGCTGGTGCTCGTCGGGAATTTTAAACGCTCCGAAAATCAACAAAATCACAAAGAGGTTGTCCACACTGAGACTTTTTTCCACCAGATAGCCTGTGAGAAACTCCACGCCCAACTTGTGTCCAAACTCAAAAGAGAACCAGAGGTTGAAAAGTAGGGCGACGGCAATCCACAGCGCGCTCTCAAGGGCTGCCATTTTGGTGGAGATCTTGTGGGTGCCGCGGCCAAAAAGGCTCAGGTCGATGGCCAGAAGAATAAGAATCCCCACGGTGAAACTGCTCCACAGCCATGAGGGCACTACTGAAATGTCGGTGACGAAATTTTCCATGGAACGGATGTACCGCAATCAGTTAGCTGCGCCAAGAACTGTTGAGGCTGTGTGTTCTTACTTCACCATGGACGCATTGCGCCGATCCTCACTGAGCCTCAGCCATCTCTTTGAGGGCGGCGGCCACCCTCTGGGCGTCCACAACGGGGTCGACATTTTTCTCAATGGCAGCAATTTTTAAATCCGGGTCAATAATAAAGGTCCAGCGCTTGGACATCTTAAGTCCCGGCATCTTTGCGCCATAGGCTTTGATGATTTCACTCTGAGGGTCGGCAAGAAGTGTAAATCCCAGGTGGTGCTTTTCGTGAAAGGATTTTTGTTTTTCCACTGTGTCAGCGCTGATGCCAAAGACCTCAGCTCCCTGTTTGCGAATGTGCTCCACATTGTCGCGAAACGCGCAGGCCTGCTTGGTGCAGCCTGGGGTATGGGCCTTCGGATAGAAAAAAAGCACCGTCCACTGGCCTTTGCGGGAGCCCAGATCAAAATCTTCACCTGTGTGGGTCTTAACTTTGACGGGAGGAGCTGGGTCGCCAATTTTTACCTGGGCCTTACCCAGCCAAGGAACTGCTAAAAATCCCATAAATACCACCAGAGCTTTAAAGTATTTCATAAACACACCCTTGC
>CAYRIE010000261.1:0-2426 GCA_964424215.1 uncultured Pseudobdellovibrionaceae bacterium | reverse complement strand
TCCACCAGAAAGGGCGACCTGATGTCGCGGGTGTCCGCGCCCAGAAGTTCTTTAATCACAATCTCATCTCGCCGCTGATCCACTGAGGCACGAATGGAGTTGGCGATCATGAACTGACAGGCCACTAAAAGAAGTAGCACCAGCCCCGCTGAGAACACCTTCAGAGCCCGAACGAAACTTGAGTAGTTCTCCACCCAGTTTTGCCCGAAGCTCACCTCGCTCACACCTGGAAATCCCTGAAGCATTTGGGCCCGCTCCACCAAAAGGTCATAATCTTTGGGACTAGAAATGGAATGGGAAAGCGTCACCACAAAAGAGGCCGGAAAGGGGCTCTCCTGCATCGTCTTTGAGAAGACGTCGGGTGCCACCTGGGAGAACTCATTTTTGAACTGCTCCATAGCAGATTCGGAACTTATAAATTTTAGGCCCTTAACATCGCTCTGGGCTTTGAGCTGAGCTTCCAGACTATCTAGCTCTTTGGGCTGCAGCTCATCTTTGAGAAAGACACTGATCTCGGGCTGATCGCCCCAGAGAGTGACAATCCTGTTGAAGTTGGAGGTGATCAGAAACATCAGCAAAAAAAAGGAGAACCCCATCACAAGTGAGGTGAGTGTTGCCAGCTGGGTGACGCCATGATGGCGCCAGCTTCGTAGACAGTGCTGCAGCCAGTGCTTCAACATGGGCTGCCCTCAGAGCTGACTTTGCCTCCACTAATGTTGATAACTCGCTTGCTCCGGCGGCGAACCATATCGTGATCATGGGTCGCCAGAAACACCGTCGTCCCCTGGGAGTTCACCGCTTCAAAAAGATCCATAATCTCTTCGCTAAGTTCAGGATCTAGGTTTCCTGTGGGCTCATCTGCGATAAGTACTCCAGGCTGGTGGATCAGAGCCCGCGCAATAGCTACCCGCTGCTGCTCTCCTCCGGACAGTTGGCTCGGAAGAACGTCTTTTTTAAAGGTCAGTCCCACCCGCTCTAGCATCTCGTGCACCCGCTGGCGGGCCATTGCGGGTCGCTCCCGTCTGATTTCCAGCGGCAGAGCCACATTTTCGAAGATCGTTCGGTCGGCCAAAAGTTTAAAGTCCTGAAAGACCACACCAATCTGCCTGCGAAACAGCGGCAACTGCTGGGTGGTTAGCTCATTCAGATAAAAAGATCCGATCTTGACGGTGCCTGAGCTGGGCTGATCATAACCTGTGATCAGGCGGAACATGGTGGTCTTACCTGCACCGCTGGGGCCGGTTAGAAAAACGAACTCACCTTTTTCAATATCTAGCTGAACATCACGCAACGCATGCACAGGACCCTGGTAGGTCTTATAGACGTGAGAAAACTGTATCATTTCAAAATGATAACCGCAGTTTTTAGAGATGACCAGAAAGCAGCAGGTCCAGAATTTTCTGGTGCTGGCGCCTGAGAGCCTCTTTGATCAATTCACTGTCGTCCATGAGAAAGGTGTAGAGAAAGTCCGAGTAGGGGGTTTTTATGCTCTTTAGAACAGCGCCGTTTTTATAAACTCGACTTACGATGTAGGGATTATCGTAGCCCCAATCTTCTGTTTGCACGTGGAAGGCGTGACCCTCCACCTCGACGTCTGAGTTATAACCTTGCAGCATCTCTCCTGGACCTCCCTGGGGGGACATTTTGGCCTAGTTCAAAAGTCCTGACAAGTCTCCTGTGTCTCGCCCAGCTGCGTTCAAAAGATGGACCCAAAGCAGCACCTCAGGCCCGTACAAAAAAGCCGGGCTCCTGCCGATAGGCTGACGTGAAAATCAATCCCTCCCCGCTGCTCATTTTGGCTTTGGCTCTTGTTATGTCTGGCTGTTACAGCAAAAGGACCTCGCCACCCAATGGCGGGGCTCAGCCAGCTCCGTACTGCCAAAATACCAGGACCTATCCTGCCGGAACTAGCGTTACCTTATCTGGAACGGCCCTGTTTGAGTACCGGAACACTTACAGCAACGGAGCCCCTATCGCGGGACCGCGCCCCATCCGTCACCACGAAATCGTCGTTGAGGATTTTTCTGGAAACATCATCCAGTGCGGACAAACCGATGCCAGTGGTCAGTTCTCCCTCACCGTTCCAAAGTCCTCAGACACCCACTGGATCTTTATCAACTCCCGCGGCTACAACGACCATCTAAGGGCCTATGTTCTAAGTGATCCTTATGATTTCAAACACTACAGCCTTAAAAAGTCGTTTCAACCGTTTAGCAGCACAGACCTTGGATCTTTGATAGCGCCTGCCACGGGAACCCTGGAAGGCGGCGCCTTTCACGTCCTGGACCAAATTCTTGAAGCTAACACGTACCTGGAAAGCGAAACGAGCGCCTGCCATGTGGATTTTCCTGGTTGCCGCCCCTTTAAGGTGTCAGAGCAGCCGCTTCTGCAGATTTTTTGGAAAAAAGGGTTCTCACCTGGTTGCT
>CAYRIE010000260.1:0-2453 GCA_964424215.1 uncultured Pseudobdellovibrionaceae bacterium | reverse complement strand
TCACTAGGGTGTAATCAACTGTTCCCTCTAAGATGGCGTCTGTGCTGGCATAAAGAGTGGGTAGGGAGACTGTGCCTGCGCCCTCGGGAAGGATGAGGCTTCCCTTGTGCTGGGCAAACTCACCAGAGCCTCCCAGTATTTCCCAGCTAGCTTCTACGTCGGAAGGTCCAGGCTCACTAAGAAGGATATCAAGGTCAGCTGAGCCCCCTTCAGAAAAGGTGATCAGCTCTTGGCTGGGTTCGGCCGTGTAATAACCGGGGGTGCCTAGGGTGCCGCGTAAAGTATTGTCCACCCATTCGCAACCTACTAAGGCTCCGACGAGGACATAGATGGCATAGCTTGTTTTAGGTGCTCTAAGCAACGTACCGATAAAACCCATCACTCTTCGTTTATCGGTAGAAATGTTCTCCTTTTGGAGAGTCTATCTACGCTTTTCTGCAGATTCTGTTTCAAGTTGGGCCAAAAGGTACGCCGATACTTGTTGCGACCGCATGCGACAGGCCTTTTGGAAGTGCGAGTGTTCGAAAAAACCCCCTTCACTAGGCCCCCCTAAGTGCCTTTAGATGGCGTTTTCCAGCCAGGCAAAAAACCTTGCGCGGTACTTGCCCCCCTCCCTAAAAAGAAAGTCGCAGTGCTGGCCATCGGGGATAGACCAGAACTCTTTTGGACCTGGCAGCCCCTCATAGAGTGCGCGGCCGTGTTTGGGGTGAATCGCCCGGTCTTTTTCGCCATGGACCACCAGGGTAGCTCCAGCCTCAACTTGATGAAGCTGGCCCTGAGGCGCCTCGGAGTTATCGACCATCAGCCAGGCTAGGGGCTGAAAGAGCCACAAGATCCATGTGCTCTGAGCCACCGAGCGCGCCACCGAACGGTAAGAGGCAAAGCCTGAGTCCACAACCAGAACATCGGGGTTATAAAGAGTCTTTTCCGCCAGTCCCTGAAGGCAAACCGCGCTTCCTAAGCTCTGGCAAAAATAGATCAGCGGGGGATCCCCACGCTTGGAGCGCTGGCCACTTACCCACTCAGAGGCAGCCTTTGCGTCTTTAATGAGACCGCTCGGGTTGGGCCGTCCCGTTGAGTGGCCAAAACCACGATAATCAAAAACAAAGTAGTCGTAGCCGAGCTTGGTTGCACCAGCAAGATAGCTAAAATGGGTGGACACGTTTTGAGCATTGCCGTGAAAGTGAAGAATAAATCCTTTGGGCTGATCTTCCCCCGACTTAAAGTACCAACCTTCAAGCTCCTCTCCGTCTCTTGTAGCTATCTTTATGATTTCGGGAGGAGTTTTTAAGGAGCTTGGGTCAACGAAGTAAGCGCCACGCGTGGGGTGGTAATAAAGGCTGGAGCAGCCCGTGACCCACAAGAGGCAGACAAACAGAGTCAGGTGTAGAAATGGCCTCAAGCTGCAATCCTTCTAAAAGTAATAGTAAACCGATGTGAGCAGCTGCTCCTCCGATAGCTCGTTTCTTGCGCCGAGCTCAAACCCCCATCTTAAGTCAGGCACCCACCTTAACCTCGCCCAGGATTTGTGATGAAGCTCTGATAGCGGGCCAAGAGACCATTGCCAGGTGGACTCAAGGTTAAAGATCAGTCGGTCGGTGAGTAGCGATCTAAAGCCGACCAAAGCTCCCCCCTCAAGAGTGAATTTGTCTCCAAGAAACTTTGGTGAGGTTCTGGCCGTTCCAAGCGCCATAAAGTAGGTGGAGGTTCTGGAAACAAAGGGAAGGTTCAGGGTGAGGCCCACTGCAGCCTCACCCGTTCCCGCAAGGCAGCCGTCACAGCGGGCATCAACAATTCTATCTGCCCCCAGCCTTCCGAGCCAGGAAAGCGGCTTTTCAAACTCGCTCCAAGGTTGAACGGTTTGAACGGCCATTAGGTCGATCTTGCGAATGAAAAACTCATTCCGCTCAAAGGAGCCTCCAAGATTGATTTTGAAAAACTCGATTCTTGCCGCCAAAGGGTAGCCGTCCACCGGATCCAGCAGATCGTGAAGCGCAAACCTGTGGGAGATTTCAAACTCATCTCCTTGAGCTTTTGAGAAGATTTGCGAGTAGCCAAAGCGGGCGGAGTCGTGGGCAATATGAGGCCTCTCCCGAGATTCGGGTAGCACTTGAAGTTCATCTGCCAGCGGCAGCCGGCTTCTAGCCAGAAGAAGCTTATTTTTCTTGTCTTTAGTTTCTTGATCCTCGTACACGAGCTGGGAGAAAAACCGCATGTCAAACTGGTCAATACCTGCATCTAAAATGCGCGCCTGTTCCTCAGGCTGTAATGAGCTTGGTAGGGCGGCGGGCTCAAAGTCACTGGCTACAAGATGCTGGTAAGCTGCTTTTTCTTCAGCGCTTTTCAAGTCATCAAATCTTGCCAGAAACTGCTTTCTGAGCGACGGCCGATAGGTTACCCCGTGAACGAGCTCCGGCGTATCCCACACCGCTTTGATGGTGTCCACGGGGATC
>CAYRIE010000259.1:0-2459 GCA_964424215.1 uncultured Pseudobdellovibrionaceae bacterium | reverse complement strand
AAAGGAGTGCTTTTTCTTTAGCTCTTGATAGTGATCATGGTACCTGCCCGCTTGCCGCATGAACCAAACCGGCGGCGCGCCCTCGGGTAGCTCTTTTCTGAGTGCTTTATGAAACTTTGAACTAGACATTACTTACCTCAACTTTTTTTAGTGGCGAGCCACTGATAGCCAGCACCTCGCACCGATCTAATAAATTCGCCTGATTCATCACCCAGCGCCTGCCGAATCCGAACAATGGCGTTGTCGACAGTTCTGGTCGTGGGAAAATGGGACTCACCCACCCACAGGTTTAAAATTTCATCGCGCGACACCACCTGGGGCGCCCGCTTTACCATGAGCCGCAAAAGTCTGACATCCCGCTCACTTAGAAACACCCGCTCCTGACCTTCCCGCTGCACAGAGCCCGCACTTAAATCCACGGTCACACCGTCCAGAGAGATCACCTCAGGAACCGCATGTTCTTTAAGGACGTGCCGGACTCTTAGCAAAAGCTCACGCAAATGAAAGGGTTTGGGAATAAACTCCTCAGCTCCCAGTTCATAACCAGCTAGGCGGTTCTCTGCAGTATTAAGCGCAGTCATAAATATGAACGGGCTGGCTGAGCACGACCTTATGGACTTGGCGATTTCAAACCCCTCACCGTCGGGCAGTCCCAAGTCGATGATATAGAGATCATAGCTCCCATCTTGAAGCATTTGCTGAGACTGTTTGACGGTCTGTGCCCAGTCCACCTGGTAGCCTTCAAGCTCCAGGCGTTCACACAACGTCTCCCCAAGGCTGCTGTCATCTTCCACGAGAAGAAGCCTGGTCATGCAGCTCCTCCCTGAGGAAACTTCACTTGAACCTTAAAGCCTTTAGAAGAGGGAGGATAGGTGACCTCGCCCCCAAGAGCGCGCGCTATAGTTTCCACAAGGTAGAGCCCTAACCCAGAGCCGCTTTGGGCCTGGTGGCGATGAAACATTTGGCCCAGCTCGCCCCTATCACCCGAAAAGCCCAGGCCATCATCTTCGATACTCACGGTGGTAAAGCCTCCGTCAGCAGACAGAGTAAAGGTGATATTTTGGGCCTTGCCATGCTTGAAAGCGTTGTGAATGAGGTTCTTAAAGAGGATCTCAAAGTAGAGTTTGTCAGCTTTCAGGGCCGCTGTTCCGCGAATTTCAAAAGTAATCTCAGGCCACTGGTGTTTAAGGCTTTCCAAAAACTCGTGAAGCTCTATCTCTTCTAAGAAAAACTTTTGATCCTTTAGATTAGCAAAGAACAGTGAATTCTCCAGCTGCAGCTCAAGGCGAACCGTATCTTTAACGATTCTTTGCGTGAGCCTGTGGTGCGGGGAGTTCTGCCCGCGGAGGTCCTCCTCAAGGCTTTCCACCTGAAGCCGCAGACTGGCTAAGGACGTTTTCACCTCGTGTGTGAAGACGGCGAAAAACTGGTGCACCTGCTGAGAGCGCTTTTTTTCCTGCCAAATGTAGTAAAAGAGCGCGACCGCGCCGAGCAAAAGGAGAATGAATAGAAAAATGCCCTCTTGGATGAGCATCTTCTGCTGATCGGCAAGCTTGAAGCTGTCCTGAGTTTCCCTAAGAATCTCTAGCTGCCGCAAACTGAAAAGGAGCCACCAACTGGCCAGGGATAAGCAGGCCACCGACCAAATAAAAACGGCAGCGCCTTTCCACCATGTGCGAGCGGACTGAGCGCTAAACCTCATACTCTCTTAAGGCCTCCACCATAATCTCTGCGGCCTCCTCGAGAACCTCCTCGGAGTGGGCCCACGACAAAAAGCCCACCTCAAAAGCACTAGGCGCTAAATAAAGGCCGCGCTCTAAGCAGGAGTAAAAGAATTTGCCAAAGGCCTCGGCATGGCCGGGCGCTAAATCAGCTACGTTCCTAGGGGTGGATTTTAAACTTCTGTGCCACCAAAAAAGCGAAGCCTGATGAGACAGTTGCCAAGAAGAGTCGAGCTGAATCAGCTTCTTTTGCAAGGATGTGATAAAGCTTGTGGCCCGCGCCTCGAGCTTTTCGTAGATCTTTTCCTTTTCGATTTTTTGGAGTGTGGCAAGGCCTGCGACCATGCCCACGGGGTTAGCACTTAAGGTGCCCGCCTGATAGACAGGTCCTGAGGGCGCAATCCATTTCATAAGGTCTTCATTTGCACCGTAAGCCCCCACCGGGAAGCCGCCACCAAGGATTTTCCCATAGGTTACGATGTCGGGAGTGATACCGGTCAACTCGGCCATGCCGCCAAAGGCCACCCTAAAGCCTGAGATCACCTCATCAAAGATCAGCAGCGCGCCAGCTTTTTTGGTCGCACGTGCCACCGTTTCTAAAAACTCCTGCCGCTGAAGAAGAAGACCATAGTTGGCGGGCAAAGGCTCAATGATCACAGCAGCTATCTCGCCCGCGTGCTCATCAAGGATTTTAAGGAAACCCTCCTCATCGTCCAGCACACCCACCAGAGTTTCTTT
>CAYRIE010000258.1:0-2472 GCA_964424215.1 uncultured Pseudobdellovibrionaceae bacterium | reverse complement strand
ACTTCTTTTTGGATTTCAGGGTGGCGGTGAGCCTTAGCCAACAGCGAGGATTCTTACTCATCCTGAGAGAAAAACTTCCGGGCGGCCCGAGGGCTTACAGTGATCAACGCCACCATGTAATGCCGCCTATCACCGTGAAGATGAATGTGTTCTATCAGTGGGTGCTTGGCAAAAAGTGAAGTCAGCTTTTGAGGCGCGATAAATTTGCCGCTGGAAGTTTTAATGAGATCCTTTTTCCGGTCCGTAAGGATCAAAAAGCCCTCTTCATTGAGGTGGCCAATATCTCCGGTCTTTAAAAATCCGTCTTCGGTGAAAGCCTTAGCTGTTTCCTCAGGATCTAAATAGTAGCCCTTCATCACCTTCTTGCTGCGGATGAGAATCTCTCCGTCATCGGCCTCGCGGATCTCCACATCGCCGATGGGTTTTCCCACTGTCCCGATCTGATGGTGAAACAAGGTGTTCACGCAGACAGCCGCTGTGGTTTCCGTTAAGCCATAGCCTTCCAGCAGTCTTACGCCAAGAGCGCCAAAAAACTCTGCCGTCTGACGACTCAAAGGTGCTCCGCCTGAGATCGCAAATCTTAACTTCCCGCCCAGGCCCTCGCGCACGCGCCGAAACGCCAAGCGCCGAACTGCGGCCACCTGGATGGCATCCCCTAAGGACAAGGATCTTCGCTCCTGTTTGGCCTGCAGCAAGCGAGTTCCACTTTTTAGAGCCCAATTAAAGGCCACCTTCCGGATCAGGGATTCTTGGGCCGCCTCGCAGATGGCCTCTTGAATCTTTTCAAAAACTCTCGGCACTCCCACCATAATCGTGGGCTCAATTTGCTTTAGATCAGAGGCCAGATGGTCAGCACCCGTGGCGTAACCAATTGTGTAACCGATCAGAGCCTGACCCCAAAGCTCGATCCGTCCGAGGATGTGGGCGTAGGGCAAAAGTCCAAGGGTGCGATCCTGAGCAGTAACTCCCAAAAGAGGATAAACTTCGCTGACTTCACTCATGATCTGGCCATGAGCCAGCAGAACACCTTTAGGAACGCCCGTGGTTCCGGAGGTGTAGATCAAGGTAGCAAGGTCATCTTCGTTAAGCGAGGAGCAAGACCTGCGGAAGGTTTCGACGGGGATGTCTTCGGCCTGATCCATGAGGCTTATCCAGTCGCCCTTGAAAAGGGGATCGAGCTGGCCGGTGACTTTTTCAAGCGTCACTAAAGAAGTGAGGAAACTCAGCTGACTCTTCACTGCGAGCAGCCTTTGACAGGCCGTCTCGTCAGCACAGATCAAAAGCTGAGCTTCAGAGTGATTGAGCTGAAATATTAAATCACTCTGTGAGATGTTGCTGTAGATCGGCACGGTGATCGCGCCCAGGCTCAAAGCCGCCATATCGTGGACGGCCCAGGCATAGGAGGTTGGAGCCCACAGAGCGACCCGCACACCGGGGCGAACACCCAGGGAGCGCAGCACTTGGCTGGTCTTGCGGACGTGCTCTCCGTACTGATTCCAAGAAACTCTTTGCCAATATTTATTTGCCGGCTGGAGTACGGCTAAATCGCCTTGCCTTTGCTCGACGGTCTTGCAGAATCGCTGGCAGATGTTGTCGCCCATGTTTTAGATTTAATTCAGGGCGGGGGATAAGACAACCGGTAACACCCGGTCCTCTTGCACGACGACTTCTTTTTTGTCCGTAGCGCCAGTGACAGGGTGGACGGCTCTCACCGAAACCTTTTTTCCCGGTGGAACGGGCACGCGGGCCGTGTTGGTGCCCACAGCGACGTCGTCAACGAAAATGTGACCGTTGCCAAGAACTGAGATCTGCAAAAATCCAACTGAGGCCTTTTGAAGCCGAACCTGGTAGGAGGAGCTTGGAGCTTTGGCGAACCTTTCCTCGACGGTGTGATAACCCGGAAGAGTTACACTTAAGCGGAAGGGTCCGCCGGGCACGTTAATATGCGCAGGCGTGCGCTGACCTGTCCGCACACCGTTCAGAAGAATATCGGCGCCTGGCGGAATGCTCACGACTTGAAGCTGGTTGTTTTGCGAAGCTAAGTTCTTTTCGCCAAAATCCAGTCCCCAGGTCATACAAAAAGGAATTTGCATTTCACGGCAAGCATCACCCAGATACCGGTTCTGGGTGAGTGGGCTAGGCGGATGGTTGTAAAGTAGGTACACCACTGCTGCAAGTGCGCCGCCGATCATGGCCACCTTTTTTATGATGGAGTAGTCCCGCGAAGGGGGCGCGTAGGGATTGAAGTCTAAAAACTTACTTTGGCTGCGGGTGCCAGAGAAGGTATTGGAAATCTCAAGGCGGCTGGTACCCGTGTTTTGGGAGACCGGCCGTCTTCGCGCGGACGGAACCCGTCCCGGTGAGGAGATCTGGCCGCTAAAATCAGGAAGCTTCTCATTCCAGTCGTCAGGTTGCTTAAGCTTTTTGGAAAAGTCGTCAGGGGCAGTAGCCGGATCCTTTTCCGCTGGCACG
>CAYRIE010000257.1:0-2482 GCA_964424215.1 uncultured Pseudobdellovibrionaceae bacterium | reverse complement strand
GTCTGGCCCGATGGCCATCTCTTGGCAAGCGCTGTGGGGGCTTACGGGCCTAGGTAGCGGGGTGGATGTTTTAGATCAGTCGGTGATGCTGCATCTTCGGATGCCGCGAGTGGTTTTGGCAGCGCTTGCCGGAGGGGCTCTTGCTTGTAGCGGTGCCTCTCTTCAGACGCTCTTTAACAACCCCCTGGCGGAACCTGGGCTCATCGGTGTGTCCAGCGGGGCCATGATTGCTGTGATCCTGGGGCTGATCGCTTTTCCTCTTATTCCAGGCCTTGGCGTTCTGATCAGTAGCTACAGCTTTGTCACACTTCCCGTTTTAGGATTTTTGGGCGCTATGGCCCTAGGGATTCTGGTCTATAAAATGGCATCCACCAAAGGCCAGGTGAGTGTAACCACGATGCTGCTAGCAGGTATCGCTGTGAATGCTTTTGCAGGAGCGCTAGCAGGTCTTCTCATTTTTGTTTCCAATGATGAGCAGCTTCGCACCATTACTTTTTGGACCTTAGGTTCTTTGGGAGGCGCTAGCTGGAAGCTGGTGACGCCCTTGGCTGTGGTGATTTTGGCCAGCGTTGCGTGGCTGATCTCTTGGTCACGCGAAATGCAGTGCATGCAGCTAGGTGAGCGGGAGGCTATTTCCATGGGAGTCTCAGTAGAGAAGGTCAAAAAGGTGGTCTTTTTCACCTCAGCCATCGCTGCAGGTACAACGGTGGCTTTAACCGGTATCATCGGCTTTGTGGGACTTGTTGTTCCCCACATTCTCAGATCCACTGTCAAACTGGGTATGCGCGCTCAGCTGATCGCCTGTTTTTTGGTGGGCGGCTGTTTTTTAGTCGCAGCCGATGCTCTGGCCCGTACCGTGATTGCTCCAACGGAGATACCCGTGGGGATCATAACCAGCCTTGTGGGAACCCCCTATTTCTTCTATCTACTTCAGCGGCGACGGGTGAAAGCTCATGCTTAAACTTAAGTCCGTTGATTTTATCCGTGCGGGTCGGCAGATTCTAAGCGATGTGAACCTTTCAGTTTCCGCTGGAGAAATCGTCGGCGTGATCGGAAAAAACGGTGCTGGCAAATCCACTTTGGCTGGAATTATCAGCGGTCTTATCGCCCCGAGCCGGGGCCAGGTGATGTTTCAAGGTCGAGATATAAAGTCTTTTGGACTGACTGAGCTGAGCCAGAGCCGGGCTTACTTAAGTCAGTCCTTCTCGGAAGGCATGGGCCTTACGGTGATGGATGTTCTTCTCATGGCGAGGCACTCTCATCGGCCTCTTCAGACCTCAGACTATGAGGTGCTTGATGAAATGTGTGATGCCTTTGACCTGTGGAAATTTTTAGATCGCCCGCTGGCCACGCTGTCAGGAGGGGAGCGACAAAAGGTCCTGTTTGCTAAAAGTCTGGCTCAGCTATCGCCGTTCGATAAGGAGCGCCTTCTGGTGCTGGATGAACCGACAGCCTCTTTAGATCTTGAGGTTCAGCAGCATCTTTTGCGAACAACGCAAAGGCTCGCTCAGAGCCATGGTGTCGGGGTGGTGCTGATCCTTCATGATCTCAATCAGGCTGCTGCTTACTGTGACAAACTCTGCGTCCTGTATGAGGGGGAGCTCGTGCTCGAGGGAAGTGCGGCCTCGGTTATGACAGAAGAGAATCTACAAAAATATTTTAAAGTGAGCGCTAAGGTCACTTTTCAGAATAACTTACCAATGTTGACGATATAAAGGAGCTGTATATGAAACTGACCGATCAGGTTTTAAAGGACGCACGATTCTTCCTAAGAGGTAAGGACGTAGGCATTTTAACAACGGTGCTCAAAGAAGAAGGTGAAGAGTTTCCCTTTGGAACTATGGCTCAGTACGCCGTAATGCCTGAAGGTGACGTAGCCGTTTACATCAGTGACATCGCCCTGCACACGCGCAATGCCAAAGCCAATCCGAACATGGGATTTGCCGTGTTTCAGGAAGCTTACCACCAGCAGGCCGCCCCGCGTTTGACCGTGGTCGGAAAGGGAAGGTTCCTTGAGATGGGGTCTGAAGAGTACGTGAGCGTAAGTGAGCGGTACTTCTCACACTTTCCTGAGGCCAGATCCTATTCGGGAACTCACAACTTCTCCTTTTGTCTCATTAAGCCTGAGAAGGTGCACTACATCCAAACCTTCGGAAGAATCTACACTTTTGCGGGTGATAAATTGGCAGTTGGCCCAACCAACTGGGACATGTCAGGTGCCATCGAGCACATGAATCAAGATCACACCTCAGCTCTTGCAGTTTACTGTCAGACTTATCTGGGAGTGAATCCTAAGGAAGTTTCATTGATCAATATCGATCAGGAGGGCTTCCAAGTTCGCTATGACCAAAAGCTTGGGTACATCCCGTTTCTTCAGCCGCTGATAGATGTTTCAGCTCTCAGGGGAGCCTTTGTGGCCTTATCTGAGCATTGCCGTAAGGAGCAGCAGGTCGAAGCCGCTCCCTTATAGGTCTAACACCTT
>CAYRIE010000256.1:0-2485 GCA_964424215.1 uncultured Pseudobdellovibrionaceae bacterium | reverse complement strand
CAGAGCTGGAGGCGGCCCGGCTTCTCGTCTACAACGCTGCAAGGCTGAAGGACTCGGGAGAGGACTTCATTAAGCAGGCGGCCATTGCCAAACTCTTTGCCAGCAATGCTGCAGAGAAAATCACCTCAACCACCATCGATCTGTTCGGCGGCAATGGATTTACGAGGGAGTATCCGGCCGAGAAGTTTTGGCGCGATGCCAAGATCGGCCAGATCTACGAGGGTACCAGCAATATGCAGCGCCAAACCATCGCTAAACTCGAGCTAGCGGCGCGCTAAAGGTTGCGCCGGTACTGACCGCCAGCCTCAAACAGCGCCTGAGTCATCTGGTGGAGTGAGCAGTATCTAGAGCACTCCATCAGAGCTTCAAAAACGTTGCCGCCCGAGAGCGCAGCTTCTTTGAGCTTTTCAAGCTCCTCGTTAGCCCTTGAGTCATGGGACGCCTTAAATTCTTCTAGACTATTTAACTGGCTGTCTTTTTCTTCGTAGCTGGCACGCGCTAGCTCGATTTTCTCCGGGACATAGCCCTCAGCCAGGGTTTTTGGGTTGATGAATGTGTTCACACCCACGATCGGCATCTGGCCGCTATGTTTCAGCGTCTCATAGTGCAAGGACTCCTGCTGGATCTTGCCGCGCTGGTACTGAGTTTCCATCGCACCTAGCACCCCACCCCGCTCGGAAATTCGCTGAAACTCCTCCAGCACAGCCTCTTCCACAAGGGAGGTGAGCTCTTCGATAAAGAAAGAGCCCTGATGCGGGTTTTCGTTTTTAGCCCAACCCAGCTCTCGGTTGATGATCATCTGAATGGCCATCGCTCGCCTTACAGAATCCTCGGTCGGAGTGGTGATCGCCTCATCAAAGGCGTTGGTGTGAAGGGAGTTGCAGTTGTCATGAATGGCGATCAAAGCCTGTAGAGTCGTGCGGATGTCGTTAAAGTCGATCTCTTGGGCGTGGAGGGATCTACCGCTGGTTTGAATGTGGTACTTTAACTTTTGGCTTTTTTCATCGGCCCCATAAAGATCTCTGAGCGCTATGGCCCAAATCCTTCGCGCCACCCTTCCTAAAACCAAGTACTCCGGATCCAGACCGTTGCTGAAAAAGAACGACAGGTTCCCAGCAAAGTCATCAATGCTCATGCCGCGGCTGAGGTAGTACTCTACATAGGTAAAGGCGTTACTTAGGGTGAAGGCCAGCTGACTGATGGGATTGGCCCCCGCCTCGGCGATGTGATAGCCGGAGATGCTCACAGAATAAAAGTTTCTCACATCATTATCGATAAAGTACTGCTGGATATCCCCCATCATCTTCAGAGCAAAGTCGATGGAGAAAATGCATGTGTTCTGCCCCTGATCTTCCTTCAGAATGTCAGCCTGCACGGTTCCGCGAACGATCCTCAGAGTGTCGGCCTTCACCTGACCCCACTCCTCAGAGGTGAGCTTTCTGCCTAGCTCTTGTTCTTTTTTCTCCACCTGCTGATCAATAGCAGTATTTAAAAAGAACGCCAGAATCATGGGAGCTGGTCCGTTGATGGTCATACTCACAGAAGTGCTGGGCGCGCACAGATCAAAACCGCTGTAGAGCTTTTTCATATCCTCTAGGGTGCATATGCTCACACCGCTCTCACCCACTTTTCCGTAGATGTCGGGGCGGCGGTGGGGATCGTGTCCGTAGAGAGTTACGCTGTCAAAAGCTGTAGAGAGCCGCTTAGCCGGCTGATCTTTAGATAGGTAATGGAACCTGCGGTTGGTGCGCTCAGGGGTGCCCTCACCTGCAAACATTCGCGTGGGGTCCTCTCCACTGCGCTTGAGTGGAAAAACGCCTGCGGTGTAGGGGAAAAATCCCGGATAGTTTTCTTGACGCAAAAATCTGAGGCGATCTCCCCAGTCCGTCAGGCGGGGCGGGCTGACTCTACCAATCTGGATACCGCTTAAGGAGGTGCGCTTCAGGGGCTGACGAATCTCTTTGCCTCGCACCTGATACACAAACTCCTCGCCTTCATAGGCCTTAACCGTCTCATCCCAGCTCTTAAGGGCCTGAATCTCCTCCGGGTTCAGATCAGCAGATAATTTCCTAGATAGCTCCCCTGTGGCCCCTTCAGGGAGATCCCTCTTGAGGGCCTCAACGGCACCAAGTTTTGAAGCCACCTGGGCTTTGTGATCTGTGGCCTTCTTATAGGTTCTAACGGTGCGAACGATCTCAGAGAGATAGCTTTGCCGGTCGGGTGGCACAATAAATTGGCGCTCCGAATTTATTAAGGCAGGCCCCGCTGGAGCTTTCAGCGCCTCAGTGCACTTTTCATGACCTTGGAGGAGTTCAAGTAAATTAAGAAACAAGCTGTTGCAACCAGGGGAGTTGAACTGCGAGGCCTGCGTCAGGTGCACCGGAAGCTCTTCATCACGAAGTTCGTGAAACAGTTTGCGCGACCTGCGGTACTGTTTGCGAACATCTCTTAGGGCATCCTCAGCTCCACGCCGATCGGCCTTATT
>CAYRIE010000255.1:0-2490 GCA_964424215.1 uncultured Pseudobdellovibrionaceae bacterium | reverse complement strand
CTGAAACGCGCCCTGTACATCGCCGAGAATGATCGGGCTGCGGCTGGTGGAATCCCTTATCAGAGTGAATTTGCTTCATCTGGTAGATGGTAAAGGTGATGTGCGCTGTGATTTCATGCCAGGTTAATAAGCGGTTCCCGAAGATTACAGCCTTGTTGCCAATAAAATAGTAGTGGCCTTTGCGGGCGCTGAACACCTTGATCACCCTTTAGTAACTCCTGCGGGCAGCTCCACTTTGCTCGACTGGATTATATCCTCAAGGTCTGCGGGCCATGACGAATAAAAGGTGAGACGTTCATTGAGCTTGAGGTGATAAAATCCAAGTTCGAAAGCGTGCAGCGCAAACCTATTCATGGACTGAATGGCATCCCTTAGAGCAGGGGACTTAAGCCCGCGGGCCCTTTTTTTGCCACCATAGAGATCGTCTCCGACAATGGGGTGGCCAAGCTCCGATAGGTGCACTCTGATCTGGTGGGTTCGCCCGGTGTGAAGCTTTAGTTCGACAAAGGAGAACTCGTGGGAGCGAGACAGAACGCGGTAGTCTGTGATGGCGTGTTTGGAGCTGGTGCCGGCGGGCTCCTCGGTGGCGGTGAAACGTTTGCGGTCGTTGGGATGGCGGCTGAGGTAACTCTCTAGCCTGCCTTCATCTTGCCGGACCCTTCCCAAAACCAGCGCCCAGTACCTGCGAGCAACGGTGCGCTCTTGAAACTGCTGCGCCAGGGAGGCCTGGGCCGAATCGGTTTTAGCAACTACAATCAGACCACTGGTGTCCCGATCCAGGCGGTGAATCAGGCCAGGTCGCTCCTTCATATAGCCTGTAGAGAGCGTTTTGTTGTGGTGGACCAGAGCGTTCACCAGAGTGTCGGCATCGTGTCCATGCGAGGGGTGCACTACGAGTCCCGCGGGTTTATCCACTACGATGACCTCGCTGTCTTCATAGGCAATGGTGAGCGGAAAATCATAGGGCTCAAGACTGGGCGGCCTGGGCGGCGGCAGGTAGACTTCAAAAACTTCTCCAGCCGTCACTTTGTGGGAAGCTTTGGCCGGTTGGCCGCGAAAAAGAACTAGGTCCTGCTCCATAAGAGTTTGAATAAAAGAGCGGGTGCCCAGGTCCTCCTGTTCTGAGAGGAACTTATCGAGCCGCAAGCCGTTGTGCTTATCTTCCGCTAAGAACTTGAGCCGAGTGTTGCGCACTATTTCTTGTGAGCCTTGAGCCGCTCCAGATAGGAGGAGCACAGGGCAGATTCGTTGAGGTTGTAAATTCTTGCCAGTTGGATGAGAAAACCGCGAACGAAGACCGGAGCAGGTAATGAGTTAAAATCTTCCCTCTCAACGGCGTGCAGATAGTCTTTGCCGATCCGGGTAAGTTCACTGATTTGATCGATATCTAGATTTTTGTACTCACGCACGACCCGCAAAAAACTCCCGGTGAAGTTCTGCTCGGAGGCAATGGTCTGCTCGATTTCAGGATCTATATCGTAGGTCGACAGTGGTGTCCGCCCCTGATTGCGGCTTTGGGACTGGGGCGACTTCTTTGTCTCACTGGGCTCTGCCGGAGTCGACTCAAAGGTTGGAAAAGGCTCACTCGGAAGCTCTCCTGCTGCATTTCTCAAAAAGTAATCGGCAGCATGGCGCTCCACCTGTTCGCCGCGTTCACGCACAAGCTTCTGATCGTAGGCTCGCCGGGTCTCGGGGTGACTTAAAATCGTGTAGGCCTCCTCCACAAGTTCCAAAAGAGCGGAGGCTTCCTCGGGTGTGAAAACGCTCAGCAGGGCGACATTGTCTTTGGCGTAGGTCTGCTGGGCCCGGTGGTAGGCGATACGAATTTCACTCTCGTGAGCATCTTTATCAACTTCCAGAATTTCATAATAACTTTGGTGATCCCAATGGCTCATAAGGGCTAACTATAGCATGGATCAGGCGGCGCTCTGAAGGCTTTCGCTTTGAACTAGCTGTTTTGCCATTCGGGAAAACTGAGCCACCAGCGAGCTGGAAGGGTACTCCAGCACCAGGGGTCGCCGCCTACGCTGAGCCTGCCACACAGCGTTGTCGTGATCTAGGTAACCAAGGTACTCACCTTGAATACCAAAGTATTTACGGCTGATGCTTTTGAGAGCGAGCCCAATTTCAATATCAGAGCGCGATCGAACCTGATTGAGAACAATCTTTAAGTCGAACTCCTTAATCAAGTTCACCAAAGCCTCGCCGTGGGAGCGATCCATTTGATAAATGCGGCTGACCAGGTCTGCGGGTGTGCGAATTCCCAGGCTGTTTTTTTGATCCATAGCTGCTGCGACCATATCCGAGATGCCTAGATGCTTTTCCGCAGTTTTGAACTTGCGGTAGAAAGCTGACTTCAAAAAGCGGTGAGCGTTCTCGATACTGGTGGGCTCCGGCGTAGCTGTGAGAATTTGAGTTTTGGCCGCCGTGAAAAAGTCCAAAGTGTTTTCTGAGGTGCCAGCTCCTAGGTCAATTAAGATAAAGTCTGTT
>CAYRIE010000254.1:0-2493 GCA_964424215.1 uncultured Pseudobdellovibrionaceae bacterium | reverse complement strand
TGGAAGCCCAACCAGGGCCAGCTGCTGATGAAATACACTACCTCACCGATGAACTGGAGCGCACGAGGCAGCATCTGCAGACCGTTATCGATGAGCGCGAAGTGGGGTTTGAAGAACTTCAGGCAGCCAATGAAGAGATCACCTCGAGCAATGAAGAGCTGCAAACAATTAACCAAGAGCTTGAGACAGCCAAGGAGGAGCTGGAGTCCACCAATGAAGAGCTCACCACGCTTAATGAGCAGCTCAGCCACAGCATGGAGTTGCTAAGAAAAAGTGAAGAGCAGTTCCGTATGCTAGTTTCGGGCGTTACGGACTATGCGATTTTTATGCTGGATCCTGAAGGGAACATTCTTAGTTGGAATGAAGGTGCTAAAAGAATCAAGGGTTATTCCAAAGACGAAATCATAGGCAAGAACTTTTCTATTTTCTACTCCGAAGCAGAGCAGAGCGAAGGGAAGCCGAAAAAAGAACTGGAGATAGCCTCATCCACCGGGAGATTCGAGGAAGAGGGCCTGAGAATTCGCAAAGATGGCAGCACTTTTGTCGCCAATGTCATCATTCAGCCGCTTTTTTCTGAAACAGGCCAACTGATGGGCTTTACTAAGGTGACTCGGGATATCACTGAGAAAAGAAATGTTGAAGACGCTCTTAAGCTCAGTGAAATGCGCTTTCGAGGTATGGTTACAAGCGTAAGAGACTACGCCATCTTTATGCTCGATCCCGAGGGTTATGTCGTCTCTTGGAACGAAGGCGCTGAAAGAATCAAAGGCTACACAGCTGAGGAAATTACCGGTCAACACTTTTCGAAATTCTACTTGCCTTCGGCCTCTGCGAATGGCCAAACCGAAAAAATTCTTAACATGGCAAAAGAGTCGGGTAGCTTTGAAGATCAGGGCTGGCGCCTGCGTAAAGATGGATCAAAGTTTTGGGCCAACGTTGTGATCACTGCCGTTTATTCTGAAGAGGGCGAGATTCTCGGTTTTGCCAAGGTGACTCGGGATTTAACTGAGAGGCGCCGCGCAGAAGAGGCCCTCAGGGAAAGTAACGAGAAGAACCGCCTTATCATTGATACAGCCCAGGATGCCTTTGTAGCCATTGGCGAGGAGGGCTCTATCATCGACTGGAACCCCCAAGCTGAGAAAATCTTTGGGTGGACTAAAGAGGAGGCAGTAGGGCGCCATCTATTTGAAACGGTGGTCCCTAGCGCTTACCACGAGCCGATGGCTAACGGGCTGAAGAATTTTTTAATGACCGGCGAGGGCCCCCTTCTGAACAAGCGGATTGAGATGTCGGCGCTCCATAAAGACGGTCACGAGTTTCCCGTAGAGCTTACGATCTCCCCTATCAGGTTAGGTGGAAGGTATCATTTTGCCTCGTTCGTTCATGACATCAGTGAACGAAAGCGCCTTCAAAATGCCGAATCGGAAAAGGTTGCAGCTGAGCTGGCCAACAAGGCTAAGAGCAGATTTTTAGCTAATATGAGCCATGAGATCAGGACTCCCCTGACCGCCATTGTAGGCTTCACTGACATAATGACGGATCACCCTCTTTCTGAGACCAAAAGGGTGGAGTACGTAGAATCCATTAGGCGAAACGCAAAGCATCTGGCGTCCCTTGTGGCTGAGATTTTGGATCTATCTAAAATAGAAGCTCATCAAATCGAGGTAAACAAGACCTCGGTTCATTTGGTTCAGGAGCTTGAAACTGTGGTCTCTATGCTTCAGGCAAAGTGTCGGCAAAAGGGAGTTGAGCTAAAGCTCAGTTACGAAACTCCGGTTCCGGAAGTTATCCAAACGGACCCCCTGCGTTTAAGACAGATATTGGTTAACATCATCGGTAACTCAATTAAATTCACCGATTCAGGCTCCATCACTGTCGCGGCCAGCTGCGATAAGGATCCTGCGGGCGGAGCCCACCGCTTAACCATAATGGTGACGGATACGGGCTGCGGTATTGCCCCCCACTTCCACGATAAGCTTTTTAAGCCCTTCGTGCAGGCTCTGGAAGCTAATCACCAGTATGGGGGCACTGGTTTAGGTCTGAACCTATCTCGGCAGCTAGCCTCGCTTTTAGGCGGCAACGTGGAGCTGGTGAACAGCGAACCTGCCAAAGGGAGCACCTTTAAAATCACAATCGATGCCGGCCCTCTTAGGAGCGTACCCATGATTCAACCCTCATCAAACCAGGGGGCATCAGGGGTTCAGCGGGAGCGGCCCTCAGCGCCAGCTGCAAAGCGCTTCCTTGAAGGAGTTCGCGTTCTGTTAGTTGAGGACACGAGCGATAACCAGGTTTTGTTTTCGATCATCCTTGAGGGTTCGGGGGCTCAGCTCACCTTGGCCAGTAACGGAAAAGATGGCGTTAAAGAGGCGCTTGAGGGGTCCTTTGACGTCATTCTCATGGATATGCGCATGCCCATTTTAGAGGGCAATGAGGCTACCCAGCAGCTTCGAAGTAAGGGAATTAAAACCCCCATCTTGGCTCTCACCGCTCATG
>CAYRIE010000253.1:0-2501 GCA_964424215.1 uncultured Pseudobdellovibrionaceae bacterium | reverse complement strand
ACAGTCTTTAAGAAACTTCGTCACCGACACTTACTCAGGCTATTTACGCAGTCAGGATATGCTCGTTCAAGTCATTGAAGGGGGCAGAGCGAGCGTACCCGCCTATGAACTGCTCTGCGCCACCTACCGCGAGCTTTGGCCCCACGTCCGTCAAGATGCCGAAGATTTAAAGACGGTGCGAGAGGTCGCCCTCAGGGCCAGAAAATTTAACCCGGTCTCAAGCGCTGCTCAAATCTGTGATCTATCTGAAAGAGTGCTCAGCGGTCAGTACACGCGTGCTGAAAACCTAGCCCATAAGCTATTGCAGTCTCATCCGGGTTTGGTCTTTCTGAATGAAATGAGTGGTGAGCTTCAAGTAGCTCGCAGAGATTTTCGCTCAGCGATGTTTCATTACGGTCAGGCTAAGTCTTTGTGGGAGCCCAAACCTGTATGGGCTAAAATTTTTGTGCGAGAGGCCCAGGTGAGAATGGAGCTTGCTGCCAACGATCCGCAGCAGTGGAGTGCAGCCAAAGATCTTCTAGATGAGGCCTTAAGAATCAGTCCCCAGCACGCCTTAGCGATGGTGCTTTTGGGCCGAGTGGAGCATGAAAGAGGGGGAGGGCATGAAAGTAGCCTCAACCACCTCAGGTCCGCTCTGGCCTCTCCTGAAATGGTACTTGCCGCAGATCAAGGCGAGGCCAATTACGTGATGGCTCTTATTCTAAGACAGATGGGGGAGAAGTCAGAAGCCCTGGCTGCAGCTAAAAGATCCTACAAGCTTTACCCCCAGCGTCCAGGCCTTGAGAATCTTTTGCGCAACTTAGGTGGAGCTGTTCCCAAAACTCCGCAGAACTCACTCAGCAGGGACCTTGTCTTTTTAGGCGATCAGTACTTAAGGGGTGGCAACTGCCTAGCAGCTCAAAAAGAGTACCGTGCGGCCTTTGAAAAAGACCCTACCAATGCTTTAGCCGCCATGAAAGCGGCTCAGTGTTTGTGGGGTCTACATCAGTCCAATGAGGCGATTGATTACCTCAACAAGGCTCTTAGGGCCGATCCCAATTTGATCAGCGCCTATGTGCTCCTGGCGGATTACCACAGCGAACGGTTCCGCCAAAAGGAAGCTTTTCAGGTCCTTCAGGCGGCTTTCCGAAAAGATCCGAACAACTATGTAGTCCTTAAAGGATTTGCCACGTTTGAACTTAAGCGGCGCAACTTCGAAGCTGCAGAAAAGCACGCCCGACGAGCCCTAGAGCTTTACGGCTCCGACACGGAAACGATTCTGATACTTGTGGAGGCCCTCTTACAGGCGGGCTCCTACGAAGAGGCCCTAAAACTCTCCTCTTTAACCCTTGAAATTGAACCTGTGAACCCAAGTGCCCACATCTATTACGCTAAAGCTCAAAAAGAAATTCAGGGCAACCAAACGGCCATCGAATACATCCGCAGACAGATCACCGACATGCCAAGATCTTATGAGCTCCGGCGTGCGCTCGCAGAGTTTTTATTTTTAGAGATGAGATACGAGGACGCCAAAGCCATGGCCCGTCAGGCCCTCTCTTTAGAGCGAAAAGACAAAGCCTCCTATCTGCTCCTTGCGGAAATTCAGAAAAAGCAAAAGCTCTTTAGCGAAGCCACCGAATCCCTGCTTGCCGCAGCGGCGCTGGACCCCACGGATGCGGAGCCCCTCTTTCTTTTAGGGCACCTCAATCTGGAGCGAAATAACCTCAACGCTGCCGTCAGCCAGTTTGAATCCGTTTTGCGAATCAACCCCAACTACCCGTTGGCTCAGTTAGCTCTGGGAAGGGTGAGCCTAGAGTTGGGGCATCTTGAGCAAGCTCTTGAGCGGGCTCGTCAGGAAAAAAGGGCCCACCCGGGGCTTGCCGACCCCTATATCTTGGCTGCTGAGGTTCATTACCTAAATAAGAACTACTCAGACTGCGTGGAGGAGTACCAGCAGGCCATCGACAGATCAGGCCCCGATGCTCTACTGTATGTTCGAATAGCTAGATGCTTTAGGCTGTCGGGCTCGCTCGACGCTGCCACAACCATGCTAGACCAAGCCGTCTACGTTGAGTCTGGCAATCCGGAAGTGTATAAAGAACAAGGGGCGGCCTTTGAAATGGCAGGAGACCTGGAGGCTGCACGCACCGCCTATGAAAGGTACCTGCAACTTGCCCCTGGTGCCCCAGATCGTCACCAGATCCGTGCTCTGATGGAGCGGCTGTAAAGGAGTGAAGTCATATGAGTGAAATGGTCAATAAACTTCAAGAGCACTTCAAAAGATCCAGCGGTCAGCTCCTTTTACTGTTCCTGAGATTTTTTCTAGGTTTTGTGGTGGGCGTGACTGTGGCCACTGTGTTTCAGATCCTGCTCGGCTTTGATCAGTTTTTATTTTTGGTTTTTGCGCTGCTCACAGCGCTGGTACTGGTCCGGCTGACCAGGGGCTGGAACTTCGTTAAGCTTATCGTGCTCACTTTGGTTTTAGTGCTCACAGGAATGTTGATTCGTTTTTATGTGATGAC
>CAYRIE010000252.1:0-2519 GCA_964424215.1 uncultured Pseudobdellovibrionaceae bacterium | reverse complement strand
TCGCCCACCGCCTGAAAGATCATTTTGACGTCGTGTATGTAGGCCAAAATGGCTTTGTGGCCCATGAGTGCATCATCGACACGCGCCCTTTTAAAGAGAGCGGCGTGCAAGTTGACGACATCGCCAAGCGCCTCATGGACTACGGTTTTCATGCGCCCACCATGTCCTGGCCTGTTGCGGGCACCCTGATGATTGAGCCCACTGAGAGCGAATCCAAAGAAGAAGTGGATAGGTTCTGCGACAGCTTGATTTCCATTCGGCAAGAGATCAAGGACGTCCATGAGAATAAGTGGCCGGGGGACAACAACCCTTTGGTGAAGGCCCCCCACACTCTTGAGGACATCCTCGACTGGGATAGACCCTACTCTGCCAGACTGGCTGTGCGCCCTTTGGAAACGGGTACGGTGAAGTTCTGGCCGGCGGTGAACCGCATTGACAACGCCTACGGCGATCGAAATTTGATGTGCACCTGTCCGCCCCTTGAAAGTTACGAAAGCTAGGAAAGAGGTGGCTGCGCCCCCGCCCTAGGGGCGGCGGCAAAGTGCTTTCCTTGGTAAAGATCCTGCTCGCGCATAAAATCAAGGATGTACTGATAATTTCTCATGCGATGACTGGCCCAGGGCGGGGCTACCAGCTCCTCCCACCTTGAAGCTAAAGCCGCCAAGCGATGCACGGCTGTGGCAGGATTTAGGTGAGCCAAAAATTCTCCCACCATCCGTGCGTAGCTCTCAAGCGGGACCGGTTCAAACCGACCCTCGTGGTAAAGCTTCTCTAGCGGAGTGTGCTTGAGCACATGGAGGTTGTGAAGCTTGACGTTGTCAATCGGCAGCATGTTGCAGCTGTGTGCGGCAGCTCGAACGTCTTCAAGAGTCTCCCCCGGCCAGCCAAACATCAGATGCACTCCCAGGTTCACATCGGGACAGGCTTTGCGGACTTTATAAATTCCCTGGATGGACTGCTCGGCCGTGTGCCCTCGCTTCATCCAGATCAGCTGCTCATCATCAAAGCTTTGCACCCCAAGTTCAACGGCCACAAAAGTTTTCTGGGAATATTCATGCCACAGATCAAGGACGGCCGGGGAAATGCAATCGGGCCGCGTTCCTAAAACAACCCCCACGACATCGTCAAATTCCAGTGCGGTCTCAAGGGCCTGGCGCAAGTTTTTAATCTGAGTGAAGGTGGTGGTGTAGGCCTGAAAGTAGATCAGGTGGGCCTGAGCCCCTTTGTTCTTTTTCTTTTCGCGGTGAAGATGGATCTGCTCGCGCAGCTCCTCTTTGGCGTTCTCAGGGTAGGCAAAAGAGCCATGAACGTCGCAGAATATACAGGTCTCCATACCCTTGAGGCCGCGGCGGTTAGGGCAATCCTCGGCCAGAGCCACAGGAATTTTAAAAACCTTGCCTCCAAACCGGCTGTGGTAAAAAAGAGAGATGGGGTGGTAGGGCCGTCCCTGCCAATCGTGAGTCAAGCCATCCTCCAAAATTAGGGTGAGTGCAGGGCTTAAACAACAATGGAAAGGGTGGAATGTCTACCAGTTTTGATTTTCCAAGTAAGGACTTTATCCCCGTTAGGACCGGCGACGGCTCTCTCACCCTGCTGGGCCCCCAGGGAGAGCATATGCACAGTCTTGAGGGCGCGCTGGCTGAAACTCTTTATATCTATGCCCCTGTGGCTCAAAAGGTTCTGCAGGAAGGGTGGCCGCCCAGATTTTGCTCTGTGGGTTTGGGAGTGGCCTACGTCGAGCTGGTGATTGTGGCTCAGGCTCTAAGGAGCAGCTCACTTTCCTTAGAAAAGTTTTATCTTTACAGCTTTGAGTCCGAGCAGGTGCTGAAGCAATCCCTTATGGATTATTTTTCGGGCCGCCCCTCAGCGCTTCACAGCCAGGTGCTAAAGAGCGTGGCCCAAAGTTATGACCTTCCCCCCAGTCTTCTTTTTTCAGCGGCTGCAAAGCTTCTTAACGACAAGAAGTGGGTGCTCGGCGGCTCTCTAAATAAAGACACTCCGTGGGAGGAGGAAAAATTTAGCGGCCTGTTTTTTGATGCCTTTAGCAGCAAGTCCTCACCCGAGCTGTGGACAGAGGATTTTCTGTCCGGGTTTTTAGACACTTTTGCGGGAAACTTCTGCGCTTTAAGCACCTATGCAGCCACGGGTGCGCTTCGGCGCGTGCTGCAATCAAAAGGCTTTGAGGTGGAGCGCCGCTCGGGTTTTGGGAAAAAGCGCCAGAGCCTTAGCGCCAGCCGTGCTCCCAGCCTCTAAGCTGTAAAAGATCTGTTGATGAAGCTGGATCTCTGGCGCCCTTCCTGAGAGCTCAGTATTAGAGTCCGTCTTGGAAGGACGGCCCATGAAAGCTTTTTCTTGGCTTCTTATCTTGCAGCTGCTGATACCTACAGGTGGATCTTTGGCCATGAGTGAGGCGGATCTACCCCTGAGGGAAGATGCGCTGCTACAGTACCGTGTTCTGGAATCTCGCAGTCACCTGATGACCACCAGCGATCAAATCACGCTTCATTACCGCTCCTATC
>CAYRIE010000251.1:0-2524 GCA_964424215.1 uncultured Pseudobdellovibrionaceae bacterium | reverse complement strand
TAAAGTTGTAACCAAGCCTTACCGTTCCACCTAAGTTGAGAAAGAACGGGTTATTGATCGATGAGAGCACAGCTCCTGAAAGCTCAAGTCTTTGAGTCTTCGGTAAATACTTTTTCTGAATGACAGCGATGTCGTTAAAAGGCTCAAGCTTGGACAGACCTGACAGGGACTGAATCTCTTCAACGGGAGCTGCGCGAGGCGCGCCAGCTGAGGGCGGAGGCGGCGCGGGATCTTGCTCCCTTTCAATGCGCTGAGACTCTGCGTTGAAGAGAGCCTCGATATCATCTAGAGCATCTTGTGCTGCTAGAGGTGTTGCTATGAGCAACGAAAGGACACAAAAAACTCGAAACCAGAGCGGTCTCTTAAGATCATCCATGATGGCTCCGCCACAAATAATTGATAACTCCTTGAGATCACTATTAAAGATATCGAAGGATCGCAGATCCTAGTAGCCATCTTTAGGGGAACTGGACTTAGATGGGAAAAGCTAGAGCATAAGAACAAGGCCGCCCACAAGATATAGGGGCACCTTAAGTTCCTTCTCAAAGTCAGAGGCTTTGAGAGTCTGTGATGCGGCCTGGATGTTTTGCAGGGCGCCTTTGGTCGTGAAGTTCGGTCCGCTGTACACTAAGGACTGAAGTCCAAACTTCAGCGCAAAGTTGTTGTTAAAATAAAACTTTTGTCCAATCCCAAGGTGAGCTGCCGGAGTGGTCTCCTCGCCAATGCTGATCACACCGCCCCCGAGATGGGCGTAAAGGGCTAAGTTCATCACCCAGTTTTTAGTCAAACTGATCTTCCCGTAGTGGGAAGTGAACTGATAGTTGAGCGTGGCCATGTACTCACTCTCTGGAGCATTGGTGAGATCCACTTTAACGCCAGCGCCCTTATCGATAAAGATGTCGCGCTCCATCGCCATGGCGTAGCTCGTTTTTCCACCAAAGAAGGATCCGTAGGTGAAGTTGATCCCGTGGATCTCGGTGATGTTGTAGGTCAGATCCACCCCAGCCCCATACTCAGAGTTAAAAACTTCAAGTAAAGATATCGAGGCTCTTGGACCTATTTCAAAGCGCCCGGCCGTGCGCACCCGGCGGTCCATCACCACAGGGGCTTCGTCAAAGACGGGAAGCACAGACTCTCTTGCTAGTTCATCATCGGGAAATCTCACCTGGTTGGCCAGCGCAGCCACAGGACCTAATACAACCACGGTCATCAGTGAGTATACAAAAAGCCTCATGCTCTCTCCCCTACCTACTTTTGCGGATCATGTCGCACACCTCGCGAACAGCACCCATTCCGCCTTCGTTTTGAGTCACGTACTGACAAACCTCTTTCACATCGGCCACCGCTCCGGGCACCGTAGCGGCAAATCCCACGCGCTGAAGCACCTCAATGTCCGGCAGATCATCACCCATGTACGAAACTTCGCTGGGCTTTAAACCGGACTTGTCCAGGATTTCCAGAAAAGCACTGAGCTTTTCTTTTCGCTTATCATAAAAGTAGTCCACTTTAAGAAATTCAAAGCGAATCTGAACATCCTCAGCATCTGAAGCGGTGATAATCCCAGTGGAAACTCCCGCCTCCTGCAACTTGAGCATCCCATATCCATCGCGAATATTAAAAAACCTGCGCCATTTGCCCTGGGAATTTAAAAAGATATGGCCGTTGGTCATGATGCCATCGACGTCAAAAAGCGCCAATTTGATCTGAGATAAATCTACCTGAGCTGTCATGATGCTTATTGTGACTGCAATTAAGAGGCGTGTCTACGAGTTGGTGGGCAATGTCATGACAGAAAATGCCCCTACCTGAGTCCAGCTCGCAAAAGGTCCTGAAGATGAATCAGCCCGATGGGTTTCTGTGGGTCCACTTGGTGGTCCACCACAAAAAGAGTCTGAATCGCAAATTGCTCCATCACGAACAGTGACTTTTCTGCCAACTCTTTATGATCGATCATCTTGGGTCTATGGGACATGAAGCGTTCGGCGGGCTCCTCAAGGGGGTTATCTGACTTTTCCAAACTGCGCCGCAAATCACCGTCGGTGACCACGCCGATCAAATGCCCCCGCTCATCCACTACACCGGCAACGCCGCGAACTTCCATTTTGGTCATGACCTTAATCATGTCTCTTAAAGGTGTGGACTTTTGAACCAGAGGAAGAGCCTCCTCTCGGTGCATCAGCTCCCCTACGGTGGTGAGAAGTCTTTTTCCCAGCTGACCTCCGGGGTGGAACTCAGCAAAGTTTTCTTCCTTAAAGCCCTTCTTTTTTAGGAGGGCCATAGCCAGCGCGTCCCCTAAAGCTAATGTGGCCGTAGTGCTGGAGGTGGGAGCAAGCCCAAGGGGGCACGCCTCTTTTTTGACGTGCACGTTAAGAACGACAGAGGCACTCTCCACCAAGGGCCCTGAGGACCTACCTGTCATGGCGAGCACCGGGATGCTTTTTCTGGCACAAAAGCGCAGTATTTCCAGAATTTCTTCAGACTGCCCGCCGTAGCTCACCACCACCAAAACATCACCAGGGGATAT
>CAYRIE010000250.1:0-2527 GCA_964424215.1 uncultured Pseudobdellovibrionaceae bacterium | reverse complement strand
CCAGAGACTCAGTCAGACCCAGCTGAAGCAAAATTTTGAGCCTGACCCTACTGACTACTACGTCATGGGTTCAGGTCTTCGGCCCACCTTCCATTCCGTTGGTGGCCGCAACATGGCTTTTTTGTCCCACGATTTTGACTCTGAAACCTATGCAAGGTGGCGGGTCCTGTCGCAGCTTTTTAACCGGGCCACCAAACCGCTTCTGATCGAAGACTGCGGCTGGCCAGCAGGTGTGACCGATGACTTTAAGAAAACGGTGCGGGCCTGGTGGGAGCAAATGACCCAGATAGGAACGGACCAGAAAGCTTTTCAAGAGAGCAAGTTTCTCTGCAATCTCTAACCCCTCCCCCCCTCAGTTAGGATCGCAGTTTTAAGTCTCCCCCTCCCGGGGGAGACTTTTTTTTGAGACCAAGGGGATAAAAGAGCTTGGCAGCTCAGCCGGTGGCCTCTTCCAAAGACTCAGCACAAATCCCCCCATGCCGCTGCCCGTGGGTTTGACAGCGTGGGCGCCTTTTCTTTTAAGCTCCTCTAAGTGCTCTTTCAGATCACTCTCAACAAGCCCCCAGTCGGTGAAGCAGCTGCTGGCCAGGTGTATGGCTGAGGCGAGCTGCTCAAAGCCCCCTTCCTCAGATTCTGATAGGGCCTTAAGGGCAAGTAAGGTAGCTGCGTTCATGCGCTCATCTAGCTGCTTTCCCAAGTCGGGATCGCGGGCTCTGAGCCTTTGGACCTTCTCAACACACACGGAGGTTAGGCCCTTTTGGCCCGAGTAAGAAAGATACCAACACGGCTGCCAACGCGGCTGGATCGGCGAAAGATCTGTGCTTCTTGAAAAAAGCAGTCCCTCACCTTTTAAGGCAACAGCTATGTCCACGCCGCTGCTCTCGCCGTGAAAGAGATTTTCAAGCTCCGTTGCGAACGCATAAATCTCCTGCGTGCCTATCCAGCTTTTCCAAAGCAGCCACTGGGTGACCCCCACGCAAAGGGCAGCCGAGGCCCCCATACCGGCGCCCACCGGGATATCGTTATAGACTTCAAATCGACCGGTCAGATGAGCGGTGGATTTCCCCAGCTTCTTAAGCGCTCGCTCTAAGACGCCGTGAAATAAAAGGCGCATCTCATCGCCGTACTCTCCTAGAAAATCCACTTCCAGCTCACCACTGGCGGGAGCGTAGTGAAGTTTAAAGCGTCTCTCAAAAACAGGAAAAACCAGGGCGCTCGCGCCCCTTAGCACGGCGTGCTCACCAGAGAGGATGCATTTACCGTAAAGCTCGGTAGCAAAACTCTCGCTCACAGTTTTAAGCTCCCCAGAACCTCAAACGAATCTGAGAGCCTGTTGTGAAAAAGCTTATAAAGATCCACCTGATCTTTGCGAAACAGCAGGTGCACGTTGGGGCCAGCATCCATGGTGGCTAAAGGACCATCCCCTTCTTTTTTCCAGAATTCGCGCACGGTCTCAAGGATCTGTAAGGAGCCGCCCGTCATGTACCCAAAGGCAGGCCTTGAAGTTTCAAACAGCGCGTGCATGTCCCAAAACTCAGCCCAAGTGATTTCATAAGCCTCAGCCCAGTGGCCAGATTTTAGCGCCGCCAGAAGATCCTCACAGCGCTGGCGTGCGCGCTGCACCCGTCCTTCAAAAAGATAACTTGTTGTGACCTTTTGGTGGGCGCTGCTTGAGGAGACATCCTTAATTCGGTCTTCAGCCATCACTGCCAAATGCAGTAGGTCCTGAAAATCCAAATCTCTGACAGGCTCTGCAGCTTCAGTTTTCCATAGGGCCCACTCATCAAAAATAGAGCGGCAGGAAGAGCCTGAGCCCTGCCGGCTCAGCTCACTCATCAGGGTGCAGTCTTGAGCCATCCACTCATCCCTTGGCCTTTTGAGGCTGTAGGCCGCAAGCGTAAGAGCTGCAAAGCTTGAAGCTGAGCTGGCCAGGCCACAGTCCGATGGAAAGTTATTTGCAGAGCGCACCGTAAAAAAGCCTTTGATCTGAAGCTCCTTTTTGAGAAAGGCAAAGTGATTTAAAAATCTCTCCTGGCCGCGCTCAGAGAGCTTAAGCGGATAAAAATCCTCCTCAAGGAGAGGCTGCCACTGGTCCTTAAGGGCCCCAGGCTCAAGTTCCACCGTGGTGGTCAGATGAGAGAGCGTGTAGCTCAGGGAAGGGTTGGCCGGAAGGTTCCCGCTCACGCCGGTTTTTCCCATGTATTTAATCAACGCGATGTTAGACGGCGCCGCCTGTCGAACCTTCAACCTTTTCTCCTTTGGGGACCCACGCAAGTCCCGAACCGAGGCTATTGTGAGTGCCCATGGGCTGTAGGCCCAGCTTTACGGCCGCCGCCCCGAAACTGTCTTCTTCACCTGGATTGAAAAAAACAACTAGCACATCGGCCCCAAGGGCGCCACAGCCTTTTCCCGTGCGGAAACCGGGGATCTTTTCCAGCTCCACAAGGTAGTTTTCAGACTCAGGCGCTAAAAACTGGCGCTCTTTAAGTAGTTCATAGGCCTCTTGAATAGCGCTTAGAAAGTCAGC
>CAYRIE010000249.1:0-2535 GCA_964424215.1 uncultured Pseudobdellovibrionaceae bacterium | reverse complement strand
GGTGATGAGCTAGGCCTGAGCGGAGCCACCGGAAGAGTTACCGGTCCCCATCTTCATTGGGAGGTTTATTGGCGCGACCTGCCTGTGGACCCTCTGCATGCGGTGAAGACATTGGCAGACCTTTGCGATCCAGCGTAAAGCGAATCGAGGAGACGTAATCTTCCTGCATAAAGGCGTTGATCTTTTTAACCAACTGATCTTGCACGAAGGTGAGCTGGTGAATCCAGGTGGGGTGCTCCACCCAAATCCACAGGGTGCCGCGGTCGTAATCGACGGGCTCACACACACCGGCTAGCGTGTCGCCAACGACCGTTTTCCAGTCGAGCCGGATGCGCCGAGTTTTGAACCCTTTGGAAAGAATTGATTTTTTCCCCTCAAAAAGGCTCTGAAGGACTTCCGACGCATCGTTGAGTTGACCCTTCCGCGCTTTCCTTCTCGCCACGATCTATTCCACGGTCACAGACTTGGCGAGGTTTCGGGGCTGATCCACGTCGTGCCCCATGGCATCGGCCATGTGGTAGGCCAGAAGCTGCACGGCCACGACTTCAAGAATCGGATTGGTGGTCCAGTGGGCTGCAGGGAGAGCAAGGTAATGCTCACACTTTTCCTCTAGCTCTTTGCGAGAGCCTGAACCCACTCCAATGACCACAGCTCCCCTCGCCCTAGCCTCTTCCATGTTGCTGAGAGTTTTTTCGTAGTGCTGGTCCGAGGGAATTATGGTGACAACTATCATGCGCGGATCGATCAGTGCCAAAGGCCCGTGCTTCATCTCGCCGGCGGCATACCCTTCGGCATGAACATAGGCTAGTTCTTTAAGTTTCAGCGCGCCCTCAAGAGCAATGGGATAGTTTACCCCGCGGCCAAGGTATAAAAACCCGCGGTACTTTTTAAGCTCCTCTGCAACCTGCTGGAAAAACTTATCGTAGGTGAGTACAGCTTCTACCTGGGCCGGCACCGCAACCAAAGCCTGCACCAACTTCTGCTCCAATTCGAGCGGAACAGCTTTTTTCACTTTGCCAATGTAGGCTGCAAAGGCGCTCAAGACAGCCAAGGTGGCGCTAAAAGCTTTGGTGCTCGCTACACCGATCTCAATTCCGGCGTTCATATAAAGCTGAAGGTCCGCCTCCCTATCAATCGAGGAGTGCTTCACGTTGCAAAGGCTCAGTACTCTTGCGCCGCTCTTTTGCGCCTGCCTTAAAACGGCCAAAGTGTCAGCCGTCTCACCGCTCTGAGAGATCACCACCACCAAAGTGTCCGTGCTGATCAGGGGGTCGCGGTAGCGAAACTCGCTCGCAATATCTACTTCAACAGGGACTCTGGCTAAAGACTCAATAAGGTACTCGCCCACCATGCCGGCATAGTAGCTGGTGCCACAGGCTAAAATCACCACCCGCTCCACGCCTTCGAACACCGCGGCTCTTTCTTCTTCGCTCAGCTCACGGCCCTTTTGCGTTAGACCCGCTAGCGTCACCGTGTGACTTTCCACATCCACATGGGGAGTGAAGGCTGCTGCCAGGGAGCCGGGCTGCTCAAAAATCTCTTTGAGCATAAAGTGCTTAAAGCCGCGCTTTTCCACCATGTCCATAGACCACTCCACGCGGGTGCTCTTTTTCTCGATCGGAAAACCTGCAGCGGAGTAGAATTTGATTTCCTTTTGGCGGATCTCCACGACTTCGCGGTCGTCCAGGTAGACGACATCCTTTACGTAATCCATCATCGCCTGGATGTCGCTGGCCACAAGCGCCTGCTCGCTATCAAAGCCCACAACCAGCGGAGGACCGTCCTTAAAGGCAACTAAAGTGTCCGGTTGATCTTCGGAAACCACCACGATCGAATAAGCGCCCGTCAGTAGCGGGATCACCTCCACTACGGCCAGACGCAAATCTTTGGTTTTCTCCATTTCCTTTTGGATCAGGTGAACCACAAGCTCTGAATCTGTGTCGGACTCAAGTTTTATGCCTTCAGCTAACAGCTGACGACGGAGCTCATAATAGTTTTCGATGATACCGTTATGCACGAGGCTCAGTGAGCCAGACACGTGCGGGTGGGCGTTGCGCTCGGTAGGCTTTCCGTGAGTGGCCCAGCGCGTGTGCCCAATACCTAAGGAGCCGTTGAACTCTTTGTCCTGAAGTTTCTCTTCCAGCTGTTTGAGTTTTCCTGAAGCCCTGACCCGGCGAAGTTTTCCATCGTGCAAAATAGCAACGCCCGCACTGTCGTACCCACGGTACTCCAGACGTTTCAAACCATGCAGTAGCACGTCCTTAGGGCTTTTAGGTCCCCAATAACCTACAATTCCACACACTTTCTTTCACTCCTCATCGGCAGTGTCCACCGTGATTTCCGGAGGGACCGTCGAGTAGTTTTCCTTAATTATTTGTTTTCCGCGAGCCACGGCAAGGGCACCTGCCGGCACATCTTTTGTGATGGTCGAACCTGAGCCAATCACGGCTCCTCTGCCCACGGCCACGGGCGCAATGAACTGAGTGTCGCTGCCCACAAACACGTGATCGCCGATCAGAGTGCGGTACTTTTTTC
>CAYRIE010000248.1:0-2537 GCA_964424215.1 uncultured Pseudobdellovibrionaceae bacterium | reverse complement strand
TTTGAACATCCCTCAAATAAAGCTTCCTGAAGGAAGGGTCACCGTCCTTTATGGGGATTCAGGTTCAGGTAAATCCACCCTGCTTTATCTTTTAACCGGTCAGATCTCAGGGGACTTCAGCTGGAAAAGTGGCGGGGAGGAGCTCAGCGGGCTCACTCCCCCTGAGCGCAGGCTCGGGGTCGTCTTTCAGGAGCTTGGACTTTTTCAACATATGACAGCCCGGCAAAACATTCTGTTTGCAGCCGAGGCGCGAAAGGTCCCGGCTAGGGATGTGGAAGAGCTTTTGGCGGAGCTAGTGCCCGTGTTTGAGCTGGAGGATTTTTTGCCGCAGAAGGTGAGTGAGCTCAGCGGGGGGCAAATGCAGCGTGTGGCCATGGTGCGCTCGCTCGTTGGTCAGCCCCGTGCTCTTTTATGGGATGAGCCGTTCTCGGCTCTTCATCAGGGCATGAAGGCTCAGCTACGCATCTTTTTAAAAGACTACGTAGCCAGCCGCCAGATTCCTGCGCTGCTGATTTCCCACGATCCCGAGGATCAGAGATTTTTTGCTCCCCATGTCTTGAAGATTGCAAGCGGCTCTCTGACGGAGCTTGACCGATAAGACCCGGGTAGGGGATGTTGAAAAAACCCCGCCAGCATGAGGAGGTTTTATGACCCAACTTACGCCTCTTTCCCTAAAAACGCCCCTCAAAGAGCCTCAGAAGGCCACCCCCAAATGGCCCGTTAAAATCCAAAACCAAAGCGGTGCTGAGGTGAAGGCTGCAGATCCTGACATCACCCGTGCCCTCATAGCTTTGATGGATATGGAAGCTGCGCTGGGCGGAGCCGCCTCCCACTACGGCGGACCTGCGGCCTTTGCAGAGATGATGTCCGCTCTTCATGCTTTTGTGCTTTCAACCTCTGAGAGCCAAGGTCAGCCTTGGCATAAACTCTTTCATGTGGTCAACGATGCGGGTCACTGTGAGAACGGACTTTATGCCTTGCGCGCCGCCTACGATTGGTCGGTCTCGGTGGAGGAGCTTAAAAAGTTTCGTTCGATTGAAAGTGCCTTAACGGGTCACGGCGAGGCTGAAATTTTTCCCGAAGCCGTATGGGTGAGTAACGGTCCGTTGGGGTCAGGACTTCCGCAGGCCCAGGGGCTTGCGGTGGCAGACGCTTGGTCGGGTCAAAACAATCGCATCACCTTTTGCGCCCTCTCAGACGGAGCCTGTTTTGAAGGAGAAGCCAGGGAGGCGATGGCCGCTATTCCGGGGCTGGCCCGTAAAGGTCAAATGGCGCCCTTTGTGGTTCTTATCTCCGATAACAAAGTGAAGTTGAGCGGCAAGGTCGAAGACAGCTACTCGCTAGAGCCCACCTTTCAATCCTTGCAGACTCTCGGCTGGCAGTTGATCGACATTGCCGACGGACATGATTTGCAGAAGTGCTTTACTGCTATCGAGCAGGCCAGTGCCAAAGCTTTGAAAGATCCGAGCCGGCCCATTGCACTGAGGTTTCACACTCTTAAGGGTAAGGGCGTTAAGAAAACCGAGACGGGCTCAAGCGGCGGACACGGCTTTCCACTAAAAAAAGTTTCAGAGCTTAAGGATTTTGTCGGAGAGATTCTCCAAGGAAAGTCGTTACCGGAGGAGATTCAAAGCTGGCTGAGCGAGCTGAGCGTAAGCACCAGGTCCCCGGTGGCAGCTCCCAGCAGCCGGCTCGCCAAAGACGGGCCCCGCGAAAAGATTCAAGTGGGTGTGGCTAAGGCCTTAAAGCGCGCCGTGGAAGAGGGGCTTCCCGTGGTTTCCGTAAGCAGTGATCTGCCCGGCTCAACAGGCCTTGGGGATTTTCAAGCGGCCTACCCTGAACGCACCCTGGATGTGGGTGTTGCAGAGTCCAATATGGTGAGCACCGCCATCGGTATCTCTAAGGCGGGCTTTATTCCCATCGTGGACACCTTCGCTCAGTTTGGCACGACCAAGGGAGCACTCCCCATGATCATGGCCCAGCTCTCTATGGGACCTGTGATTGCCGTTTACTCCCACACAGGCTTTCAAGACGCTGCCGATGGAGCCTCTCATCAGAGCCTCTCTTATCTGTCCATGCTTCAGAGCATCCCTCACGTTGATACGGTGGCTCTCACCAGCAGCGAAGAGGCGTACGCGTTGGTTTACCAAGCTGTCTCAGATTTTAAACGGATCAGGGAGGAGGGGAAAACTCCTCGATCCACGGTGTTCTTTTTGGGCCGGGAAAACTTTCCGCGCAGCTTTTTCCCTCAAGGCGGTGAGGGCTACCAGCTGGCCCGGCCACAGCTGGTGCTGGAAACGGAGGGCTTTGAAAAGTCCTCATTGGTTCTAGTGGTTGCAGGAAGTCTACTGGAAGAGGGCGTGCGAGCCGCTGAGCTTTTAAAAGATGAAGGCATTGGAGCCAGACTGATCAACCCCAGTGTTTTAAATCAGTTCCCCGAGGATTTTTATCGCAAATATGTTCCAGAGGGGGCGCGCGTGATCAGCCTTGAAGATCATAGACTCGTTGGTGGCTTTGGGGCAGGACTTGTGCAGTCG